>DASVST010000557.1:0-1631 GCA_036387965.1 Segetibacter sp.
AAGGTCTATTGCTAAAACAGCATTATACTCTATTTCAATTTCAGTTAAGTTGTCTTGGTGTGTCCAAGATTTAATAGTCTGCCTTCTGGTTGTATACTTCACAAGGGGTAAATTAGTGACTTTTTGTTATCAAAGAATTGGAATTTCAATGAGAGTAAGGATTTGAGTTCTTCCTGAAAGTTTTGATTGATGTCAGTAAAGAAATTTTGTATTGCTTTGTGGAATTCGTTTGGGTTATTATAATACTTCGCATATAAAATTTTCTTCCTGGTAAACTTCCACAACCTTTCAATAATGTTTAGGTTGGGTGAATAAGGTGGCAAAAAAAGCAGGTGGATGCCAAAGGATTTAGCGATAGTTTTTACCACAAAACAGTGTTGGTACCGGGCATTATCCAATACAATTGCAATGGGTTTATCACTGTACTTTTCTTTGAGCATTTTTAAGAATTCAATAAGTGTATCGGAGGTAATATAAGTAGTGTTTGATAAGGTAATTACTTCTTTGGTTATAGCGTTAACTGCTCCCAGCACATTAATTCGGTTTCTTCCGGCAGAAGCTTTTATAAAAACGCGAAAGGCACACCAAAGTGAACGAAGAAATGGTTGCAGGACAAAATGAGCTGCATCACAAAAAAGCAGATGGACTTGCTCTTGCTGAGCCGCTTCTATAACTGGTTTCAGCTCCCTTTCCACCCATTGGTGTTGTCTTTCATTGTCTGCTTTGGCAGGGATGTGTCCACACTTAATAAATTTTAAACCATGTCTTTTCATAAAAACTCTCACCTGTTGTTCGCTTCGGCTAATACCAGTCATTTCACTGATACGTTGTGAAGCCTCTGACGAATTCACTGGTGGTCTTTGAGAAAAAGAACACAAGATACTTTCAGTATGTTCTTCTAACCTGCTTTTGTTGGTTCCATAGTTGTTGGTTAACAAGCCTTCAAAGCCTTTCTCTTTGTACATCTTAATGCAATATGAAACGATGTTGGGATGTAGCCCTGTGATTAGTCCTATCATCTGATTGGAATAATGTAAATCAGCCTTCAGATATAGAGCAAAAATTCGCTTTTGTATAATAGGCTGAGGATAATGATAACGTTCGTAACTTAGCTTATCAATTTCGGCTTTGCTAAAATTGAACGGAAGAGTGGGCATATTTTGTGATTTAGCTTTTACAAAGTTGCCCCTCTTTTTTTAAAAATCAACCTCACTATTTTATCCCTTGCAAAGTATAAGTAATGTTCGGGCAATGGTTCGTATCCTCTTTTGTAGTCCCGCTTACTTCAGTGGGTGGATCACTCCAAACTTTACCACAAAAACATCAGGTACAGGTCTTGGGCTAGCAATGTGCAAGGGAATTGTTGAAAAAGCTAACGGACGAATATGGTTCGATACAGTAGAAGGAAAAGGAACTTCGTTTCATGTTTTGCTTCCTTTGGTGGGATTACCGGGATAAAAAATATGAAGGATTAAATACCACATAAGAAAAATATAAGCAAATAGAACCAAGGAATAATTACTATCCAAAATATCTACACAAAAAGGCCTGATGTGATTATCAGGCTTTTTGTTATTGTGGCTCTAAACCTTTAAAATTTCCAAAATCGTAGTTTTGTTAATAAGGCTTCG
>DASVST010000558.1:0-6609 GCA_036387965.1 Segetibacter sp.
CTTATTGCAGCATATTTATGGAGACCACTTACAGCCAATGTACAACCTGATCTGAAAGGGAGCAATAGTAGTAATACGGTAGAACTTTGTTTTATTCAAGAATTCACAACTATTTTCAAACTACACATGATTAGCGAAACGCTGAAGATTTTATAACACTGAACATCTCTTACTGATAAAGGTTTGCATGAAGATGGACGATCTACCAGCTTAAAGGCATTTTTGGAGTCGCCTTTATTTTAATCGTCCTAGTGCGGGTGCACAATAGACCATACTAAGCATAAAGGTATTTTAAATATCCGTAGTAATACGGTTGTTTCTATAAAAATTTAGTCTCATCATTGTATAATTAGCAAGGTGAGATGCCTTCCTATAACCTTCATTGTATTTAAAACTGATTTAGAATCTTAAACAATTATTTATGTTCAAAAAGGCTTATGAAATAGCGAAGACATTTACACACCCATTAATAGTTGCTATGCGTTTTCATGACAAAACAATTGATAGTGGACTTGGCGCTTACATTATTCTGAACGACGAAGGTTGGCTGATAACTGCTGCTCACAACTTTGGGGCTGCCTTTGCATTCAATCAACATCAACAAGAGTTGAAAGAGTACAACGAAAAAGTTGAAAAAATAAATTCAAATAAGCAATTACAAGACCACAAAAGAAAAGTATTGGCGAAGGCTATAAAGCCTAACCCTAAATGGGTTACTGATTTTGCGATTATGTTAAGTGGTCAGCCAATTGCTATAATAGAGTATTTTATCTATGGAGAACATGACATAGCCTTACTTCGTATTGACAAAAACGCAATTGCGGGACTGACAACTTTCCCTAAAATAATTAACCCAGAGAATATTAGCCCTGGCACAAGTTTATGCAAATTTGGTTATCCCTTTACCGAGGTAAAAGCAACATTTAACAGCACTTCCAACCTTTTTGAATTGTCAAAGGATTTATTACCTGTGCCGTTCTTCCCAATTGAAGGAATTTACACGAGAAATATATTGGGTGGAAAAACCCAAGATCAGTCGATGGAAATTAGATTTTTAGAAACATCCTCTCCAGGTCTAAAGGGGCAAAGTGGTGGTCCAATTTGCGATATGGACGGAAATATTTATGCAATACAATCACAGAATCTAACATTGCCCCTAGGCTTTAAGGGAACAGTAGAAATTAATAAGAAAAAAGTTGAAGAAAATCAGTTTCTAAACGTAGGTATAGGTGTTCATCCAAGTACAATTATTGATCTGCTGAATAAGCATAATATTAAATTTGAACTTGCCGAATGAAATCCTATTGCTTTTCAATTCATCAATGTTGCCATTGTTTAGACGCTTTAATTAGTCTAAAGATTAAGGTTCCTAACAGATCTAGAATTTCCTTGCCGGGCATGTGAGGAGTATCTGAAATAAAACCATTACATGATTCCCATTTTTTTAGACTTACATATTCACACTTCTGAGAATCCTAATATAATCAATGAAAGCTATGATATAGAGTTATTGACTAAAAAGATTCTGGAGTTTAATAATAATTCCGGGTTTTTAATTTCTTTGACTGATCATAATGTAATCAACAAGAAAGCTTACCTAGATGCTGTAAAACTTCAAATAAACATAATTCTTGGTGTCGAACTTCATGTAAAGAATTATTCTGGTTGTCCTGCATACCATTGTCACATTTATTTTGATTTATCCAAAATTTCAGAAGAAGTAATCGAAGATTTGAATAATAAACTTGACCAATTATATCCAAATAAAGTTGTTGAAAAAGTTGATCCTTCTATACCAACAATACAAGAAATAATAAATGTTTTCGACTCTTACGAATTTATGTTATTACCTCACGGCGGTCAATCACATGCAACATTTGATACTTCAATTCCAATAGGAGTAAAGTTTGATACGACTCTCGAAAAGAGTATTTATTATAATCAATTTGATGGTTTTACCGCGAGAGGAGATGCGGGTCTTGAAAGAACTCAAGACTATTTCAAAAAATTGGGAATTAACGATTTTGTAAATCTGGTTACTTGCAGTGATAATTACCATCCAAATGATTATCCAAATGGAAAAGATAAGAACCCTTTTAAGCCTACGTGGATGCTGGCAAACCCCACTTTCAATGGCTTGCGTTTATCCTTATCTGAACAATCCAGGTTAATTTATTCGAGTGAGAAACCAAAATTCTGGTCAGAAAATATCCAGTCAGTTATTCATAATAAAGCTAACATTGAAATAGATGTTGAATTAACTTCTGGACTGAACGTGATTATTGGAGGTTCCTCAAGCGGTAAAACTCTTTTGGTTGATTCGATTGTGAAATGCATTTCGAAAGAAACAGCAAATTCTATTTACTCAGAGTATGAAATTGATAAAATCAGAATTGAAAATCCATCAGGTATGATACCTCATTATTTAAACCAAAACTACATAATGGAGGTTGTTAGTGATGTTTCTGAAGACAAAATTGAAAACATCGACATAATCAAGAGAGTTTTTCCCGGTGATGACGAAATTAAGGAAAGTATAAACAATGGTTTAAGTGCTTTCAAAAAAAACATTCAGGATCTAATAAGAAATGTGAAGGTATTAGAAACTGAAAGTTTAACGTTGGGAAAAATTCCGGTGTTGTCGAGGCTTATTGTTTCTGACAATATTGAAAATAATATTTTCGAAAACCTTCTTCCAACAGAAACAGAATTAGAAAATCTAAATTTTTCGAAAGCCAAACATGATCAATACCTTCAGTATTTAGATGAAATTGATCAGTTTTTAATTAGGTTCCCTTTTGTTGATCATCGTCCTAAATTAATTCAAGACTTGAAGGATGAACTAAATATAGCTATATCAAGTTCGCTTAATGAGAAAGATGTTAGGGAAATCATTCGGCAAGAGAAAGAATCTTATGATGAATTGTTAAGGAACAAGGATTCGGAAGAACAGACAAAAAAACAAAATTTCGATAAGTTGTTGGAATCCTTGAAGAGATATTCTCGTGCTTTTCGTGAGTTTATAAAAAATGTAGAAATTATATCTAATTACTCTATAAAATTTGATTCAGAGGAAATAGAATCAATGGGTCATAAACTTTATATTGAAAATAATTTTGTTTTAAATAAGGATAAGTTCTTGGAGGCAGTTAATAATTGTTTGAAGCAGTCAATAAATGATTTTAAAGACGTAAAACCTGAATTGTTTTTTGCATCAAATTTCAAGAAAAAAAATCCCAAAGTTCACGACTACGATGATTTTGAGAAAAGGATTTACAGTTGTTTTGAGGCATTAAATAAGAAGAAATATAAAATTATTACGGAAGATGGTAGGCTTTTCGAAAAGCTTAGTCCGGGATGGAAGACTTCAATTATTCTAGATATAATTTTAGGATACGACAAGGATATCTCACCAATTATTATAGACCAACCGGAGGATAATTTGGCAACTAATTACATAAACAAAGGGTTAGTAACTGCAATTAAGAAAATAAAAAGAAAGAAACAAATAATACTGGTTTCTCATAATGCTACGATTCCAATGCTTGCAGATGCGCAAAACATTGTGTTATGCAGGAATGAAAATAACAGGCTTATCATAAAATCAAGCCCTTTGGAAGGTATGATTGATGGCAAATGTGTGCTTGACCATATTGCAGAGATTACAGATGGAGGTAAGGCGTCAATTAAAAAGCGAGTAAAAAAATATAATCTTAAAAAATTCAGCGAATAATATGAAATTGATTTTCAAAAAAGATGAAAACAAGGAAATTAATATAAAAATTCAGAAGGGCACTATTGCTGAAGATTTCACATACATAGAAATGATCAAGCAACTTTTGGCTCATAATGATTTTAATGACACAGACTTTACCAACCTTTCTGAAGATGAAAAGGAGAGACTTACAGTAATGTTAGCCAAAATCTCAAATATTTTTAAAGAAGAGGAAGGATAAAAAAATAGAAAATCATATCCACTGCTACATCTGCAAAAGCGCATGGAGATTCCCAAGCTGGTAAGGCAATATCTTATGTTCACTATCTGTTCTCTCAGCAATCAATGTCCTGTCCTAAACAAATTTTATCTAGTCCATTGCATCAAGCCCATAAAGTTCATCAGGTGTCATAAATTATATGTCTGCTAAATCAAAATTAGACAACTCCTTCGGATAAGGTTTCAGCTGCCAATCCGTTGTAACTATAAGTTATAAACTAGAGAAAGCGTTCTTTTAACCTATTCCATAACCTCACTAACGTCTATCTGATTAAGATAAGGTGTAAGCTTATCAGTACCTATAAAGCTCATATAACGAACTATTTTATTTCTTTTCTTATGAAACCAAACCTCCACATAAAAAGCATCTATTTGGTAAAGCAACAGCCTGTAATCTTTGTTTGTTATAGCAGTAAGCATTACACCATCCTCCCATAACACACTTGCTTGTTCTTGCTGGTTTAGTGCGTTGAATTGATAAAGTGTCATAACTAAAAGAGCTTTTGAAATACTTCAATGATTAAGGCTATGATTGCAATTATAGCTCCAACCACAAGTAGTGGGAGCACCCTGTCTTTCCAGAAGTTATCTTCATAGTTACTCATAATCTTTAAGAAGTTGGTTTAAAATATTAACCCACTAGGCAGAGAAAACCTAAGCAGTTCATCGGGGTTGTATTCTCGTTTTTTATAGTCTATAATTTAGTCAATCTCCGTTAAAATCTCAATGCTTAAGATCAGCGTCAAAATCAAACAACTCCTTCGGCTCTACATCTAAAGCAACAGCAAGTTTAACTATAGTAAAAAATTCAATATTCTTTTGCCCATTTTCGATTCGGCTGATCTCCGTTCGATTTAAACCAGATTTTATTTCTAAATCTAACTGCGATAGATCTTTTGACTCTCTTATTTTCTTTAGACATCTTCCAAATAGCACAATTTCTTTTTCATATCTTTTCTCTACTTTATTCATTCTTTGAAAGTCAAAGAATATTTAAAAAAATAAAGTGAGTTATAACTCACACTTGAAAGAAATTTTATTATCTTTAGTTCGTTCATTTTGAATGAATATAATTTTGCGATTACTTCATTAACTATTTTGAAGCATTTCGCTTTGAGTCTCGCTTTAGAAACCTCGGAAATTTCGATGGAACGGGACGATAAGTTGAATGCTCACGCCAAAGGGCGTGGGCTCACTTATTCGTTCCATGGGCCTCCGAGGGCCTCTAAAGCGGTAAGTTGAGACCTGCGCTCCTTTTTTTGTCTCCCCTTACCATAGACTTTGTAGTTAACTTTTTTATACAACTGTTAATGGCTGCAAAGAATAATACATACGATAGACCTCCCATCCCTAAACAGGAGTTGGATAATATTCTCTATTACCTGGTTATGCAGCGTATAAGATACCCCGGCGATTCATCAACAGTCCCTGCAAAAAAACATCCCCACTTTCTTTTCCAATATTATAAAAGTTTCCATCTCATCTCACGCCTAAGAGGTCATGCATTGAGTTTGCTTATGACACAGTATGCGAAAAAGCCTAAGAACCCGGTTTAGTTAATTGCCAGTGCATACCTAATTACTTTCCTGCACAATCTCTTCTCATCCATTTAATACTCAACTGCAATGAAATTAAAATATTTCTTAATGGGCATCCTATTGCCTTTTATGAATGCATGTGCACAGGATCTTTCTAAAATTAAACCACTCAGTGTTGGAGATGCCTTTCCTGATTTTTTGTTTACACATATTGCACAGAACTCTCTTGTAAATAATACTAAGTCCAGCTTAAAAGACAAGTTGCTGATAATAGATTTTATGGCTACTACCTGCAAAAGTTGCATAGCAGCACTCCCCAGGTTCGATTCGTTGCAAACACAATATGGCGACAGGATGCAAATAATACTGGTGACTTACGAAGAAGAAGAAAGGGTGAAAATATTTTTACAAAATAACAGGATTGGTAAAACACTTAAGCTTCCAATAGTTGTAAAAGATACGCTGCTTTCAAAAATGTTTGCTCATGTATATATTCCGCACGAGGTATGGTTGAAAGATGGCAAGGTAAAAGCGATTACCAACGAGCAGTATGTAAAAGGAGAAAACATAGAAACTCTATTAGCAGGTGAACAAATAAGATGGCCTGTAAAACGTGATGTAACAGAATATAACTATAGTAAACACCTTCTGCAATTAAATGAAGAGAATATTCCTGTTGGCAGCTTTCCTAAGGATGTTTTTTATACGGTCTTCTCAGCTAATATGATTGATGTTCCGCATCGGTACTCTTTACAAAAAGATACGCTGAAAGGAACCGTAAGAGTATCAATGATAAACCTTCCTGCTATTGATCTTTATATCAGGAGTTACAATTTATTCAGGTATCCAAAGGGGCAAATATTGGTTGATGCAAAAGATAAAAGCCGTTTTATATACGATAAGGAAACAAGCTATAAAGACGAGTGGAATTCGAAAAATACGTTCTGCTTCGAAACAGTTCTACCTTCTAATATTCCTGAAAGTGTAAGACAAGAAAAAATTTGGATTGACCTTGATCTTTATTTAGGCTTGTATGGCAGAATCGAAAGGAGAAAAGTAAACTCCTTAATACTTGTT
>DASVST010000559.1:0-2980 GCA_036387965.1 Segetibacter sp.
TTTCCTTCAAAAAGAATGCAGAGATGAGGATCACAAAAACCGGCGATGATGTGGTACCAATCAGTGCAAGGTTAATTGCCGCGGTATAATGCCCGGCGATATAAATGAACGTGTTAAATAACACAATGCCTGTAAGTGTTACCCAGAAAAGATATTTCCAATTAGCGATAATGTGTTGCCTCTCTTTGCGAAAGCTATTGATGCCAAGGAAGAAGATGATTACTGAAGCAGTTGACCAGCGAAAGAAAGCCAATGTAATTGGTGGGATCTGGTCGTGAACGCCTCGTGCTATAATAAAGTTGCCCGCCCAGATGATGCAGGTTATAACAGCGAGCAACATACCGATGTAAACTGTATTCTTTGCTGGCGTGTTATGCATTAGGGGCGTTAGTTGGTATAAAATCCATTTGGTTTAGTTGAATACTCTCCGCGTCATGCTGAACTTGTTTCAGCATCTCCTGGCATAACACGTTTTGTAAGCACACCAGGAGATCCTGAAATAAATTCAGGATGACGATAAATGGGGTTTAATGGTGTGCAAAATCCTTTTCGTAATTACCTTTTATTCTTTCAATAGGGGGGTTAAAGTACCCAAACTTCACCTGCGGAAATTCTTCACGAAGTAACTCCATCATTTGCTTTACGCCTATATACTCACCAGTATCTGCCATTCCTATTTTACCGAGATACCAATCGGGATCAATATTAAAATTTCTCCATTGGATCATGTTCAGGTCTGTATCGATGATCAACTGCCTGAGTGCTTCATATTCATCCACACTATCCGTCATTCCCGGAAATACAAAGTAATTTATACTAACCCAACCACCATTGCGCCGCATCACTTTCATACTCTCTACGATATCTTCAAACTTATAATTGTTTGGGCGGTAGTATGCTTCGTAAACATGCTTGCGAACGCTGTTGGTGCTAACACGCATGCTATCAAGTCCTGCTTCGAACAACGCATGAACGGCTGCAGGTTTTGAGCCATTTGTATTTATGTTGATGCTACCTTTTGTCGTATGCTTCCTTATCTCTTTGATTGATTCACGAATCGTTTCCCACATTAATAGAGGTTCGCCTTCGCAACCCTGTCCAAAACTTACAAGAGGAAAGGGTGCACTTTCTAAATGCGGCACAGTAAACTCAACTATTTCTTCAGCAGTCGGTTTAAACTGTAACCGGTCTTGCGTTGAAATAATTGTTTCATCTTCTGGTTGAAAAGAAATACAACCCATGCAGTTGGCATTGCATGCAGGGGAAGATGGAACAGGACATTCCCATCTACCTAAAAAATAATTACGTGCAGCTGGGCATTGGTAAGTAAGCGCACAATTATTTGCAAGGTGATGTACAAGACGATTATGCGGGTACGTCTTCAAAAGCTTCTCAACATTATTCTCAACTTTCTTCTGATCGTAGCCTTCACAGTCTTGCCTGATGTCTTGTTCTATTCTGGTTGCTGGGACGTAAAATTTACTGTCCAACCATCCGGCTGCTGTATAACAAAACAATGGTAGGGTTGGAGCGTCAGGAGATGTTTCGTAAGCTGATAAATAAAACCCCGTGTGAGCTGGAGGAATGAAAGCGGCAACAGCCCAGCCTTTCTCACACAACCTCATGTCACCTGTTTCTACGTCTATACCAATTCCTCTTCTTCCCGGTAGTTCATATAATTGTCCACCATGCGGTAGTTCTATCCATTCCTCTTCAGGAACGGGTACTGCATCCCATCCGGTACGACCAGTAACATACAATGAAGTGTCTTCAAAAATGTTTCCTGCCCCGTCAGAATAAAGAATGTATGGTGATTGTGTGATCATATTGTGGTTCAGCAATTATACAGTGTTTGTTTTTGCTAATTGCGTTCTGCAAAATTCATTAAACTCTATTTCAACATGAGACGAAACTTCTTCATCAATCTCTTTTTGAACGAGTTTGTTATTTTTAAAATCAACAGTAAGTAAATTGTCTTTCAAAACTGCATTTTTTATTTCGCTCCAGTTGTACGTCTTCTTTGGGAAGCTATTAAATACAATGCTCTCTTCCGAAAAGCCAATCTCTTCAGGAAACTTAACCTGCTTTTCTATCAAACCTGCTATGGCATATAGAACTGCGAGGGCAATTTGTCTATAAGGTTGAATAAGCCAACCCACTGCCGATAACAATAACGCTAATCGAAAATATACCAGACCTTTCTTTCTCTTTTGTGCTATCAGGTAAATCCACAAGGCTGAAATTAGTACGCAGATGATTATATAGTAATGATGCAGTTTCGTTTCAAAGCCAAACATGCCAAACGAAACAACTGATATAAACAACAACAGGTGACTTATAAGATCGATCCATTTGTAGTTTGGTCGCTTCAGTGTTATTATGTAGTCGAAGATCATTCCCTGTTACTCTTGATCATGAGGTTACATAACTTGAACAAAATTCTTGCGCCAACGTTTGCGTCTGCACTATTTTCACCTACACCAATTTCGTTTAAGTCGAAGCCGATCAGTTTGCGTCCGCTTTCAAGCACTTTTTTAAAGAGGTAAAAAACCTGTTCCGTTTCGAAGCCGCCATAAACCGGGGTGCCTGTGTTTTGGCAAAGCTTAGGATCGAGTCCATCAATATCAAAACTGATCAATACTTTTTGAGGGAGTTGCTCTACTATTTCATCAACGATCATCTTCCACGTTTCACCTTCGTATTGCCTTTCCTTTATTACCTTATCAAAAAATGTGACAACACGGTTGTTGCTGTTCTGAATATATTCCAATTCCGGTTCAGAATAATCCCGAATTCCAACCTGCACAATACGGGTAATCTCCGGAATTTCTGTTAAAGCGTTATGCATTATTGAGGCATGGCTGTATTTGAAATCTTCATAAGCAATACGTAAATCGCAATGTGCATCAATCTGAAGAATTCCAAACTCACCGTGCTTTTCTGCGATTGCTTTAAAAAAGCCGAGTGGTGTGCTGTGATC
>DASVST010000560.1:0-9115 GCA_036387965.1 Segetibacter sp.
TAATTATCGCAATAAAAAAATCAACATTTTTGGAAACTATAATAACGCATACCGCGAAGCATTCGGAAACCTAATCGTAAACAGAAACTTTTTCGAAAATGGTGTATTTAAAGGCTCTGATGATAAAGACAATTATGGAAAGTTTGCGAACAAGTCGAATAATATGCGTGTTGGTGCAGACTACTTTCCATCTAAAAACACAACCTTAGGGTTTGTAGTTAATGGTAACATGAACAATGGTAAGAGACATTCGGAGATTAATACAATTGTAAACGATCTGAACGGTAATCCAAACTTTACGTTTTTCACTTTGGGAACAGATCAGAATAAGAATAAAAATGCAGTTGCAAACATAAACTTCAAACACCGGTTTGATAGTATAGGACGTGAAATAACAGCAGACGTAGATTACGGCACATTTAGTAGTACTGCTTTAACCCGAACAGGCAGCTCGTTTTATCAGCTTAATGGAACTAAGTTTCGTGAAGATGATATTCTCGATGGTGATCAGCAGGGAGAGCTTACACTTCGTACAGCAAAAGTAGACTATGTCAATCCTCTAAAGAAGCAGGCAAAACTTGAGATAGGTGTAAAGTCAAGCCACGTATCCTCAGACAACGACGCTAAGTTTTTCAATGTTTATAGAACACGTACCGATGTAGACAGCGGTAAAACGAACCGGTTCTTTTATAATGAATACAACCAGGCAGGCTATATTAATTATAGCAAAGAGTTCAAAAAATTTAGTGCTCAGCTGGGATTGCGTGGTGAGCAAACAAACCTAAAAACCCGCCAGGTTAGAACTAACACTTCTTTTTCCAGAGATTATTTCAACTTGTTCCCAAGTGCATTTTTCAATTATAAGTTGAAGGAAAACAAAACCGTGGGAGTTTCTGTTAGTCGCCGAATTGACCGTCCCGGATATTCTTCACTGAATCCATTTCTTACACAAGTAGATGCAACGATCTATAACACCGGAGATCCGAATCTTAGACCACAAATGACATGGTCGTATGAGCTCAATTACACTGTGAAAAGTCTAAACTTTACTTTGGGCTACAGTCATACAACAGATCCTCAAAACACTGTGTTGGTTAAAATACTTGATGTGATTCCAAACTTTGAAATAAAGCCCGGGCAGGATTCAAACATAACTGTTCAGATACCGGTGAACCTTGAGTCGTCTGATTATTTTGGATTGTCTGCATCTCTGCCGGTACGTATTAGTAAGACCTGGAATATGATTAATAATCTGAATGCCTTTTATCAGCATTTTAATGGAAGACTATCAGGAGTTGAATTGAACAGTGGCAGTCCGGCAGTTAACATCAGAACAAATAACTCTTTCACTTTCAAAAAGGGATGGAGTGCAGAGCTCAATGGGAACCTAAGAACTGGTGGGCGTTATGGCTATTCCGTATCTAAACCACAAGGTGCCATCGATGTCGGTGCTCAAAAGACAATCATGAAAGGCAAAGGAACCGTGCGCCTGAATGTGACTGATATACTTTGGACGAACCGACCGCGTGTCACAGTAACTTATGAGGGCAGCTATATTGAAAACTGGCATGCAAGGAGAGAAACCAGGGTAGCAAACTTAAACTTCACCTATAGGTTCGGAAACAATAAAGTGCAGGCAGCCCGCCGCCGTGCAGCAGCGTCTGAAGAGGAGATTAGAAGGGCTGGCGGAAACTAATACTCATATTACAGATAGTAAAAGCGCCTCATAACGAGGCGCTTTTTTATTGCTCAAATTTATCTTCCATCAATCATTTTCCTGCCATAAAAGCTCTGAAAGATTTGATAATAATGAGGTGAAAGAAATTGTTTTACATGTTTACAAAAATGGCTGTAATCATAATAACCATAACTTTTATAACCGAAATCCACAGGTGATTTTGTAAGGTGTGAAACTGCTTTCCTGATTCTTAAATTTTGCAGTGCCTGCTTACTGCTAAAACTTGTTGTTGCTTCAAAATATCGTTGTAGTGTTCTCTTGCTGATTTTACAATCTTCTGCAGCTTTTTCAATTGAAATATCATACTCATTCTTTTCAATACATTTTTTTATTATCTCCGTTACTGTTGTTACATATTTAAGAGACCCTGCATGTAAATCGATTAACGCATTGTAATGTTGGAATACAATATCGATCCGTTGCTGAAAGGTGTGGGCATTTATTATTTTTTCAACAACTTTCCTATCTATCAAATATGCAAGAGGATATACATGCTGTTTATATTCAGAGAAGTCAATATCCTTTTCAAACACAATAGGACAAACTTTAAATTTAATACCAAAGAGTTTATTGCCGACTGAATGATGAGCAGTGATATACTCATGTCTTGGAATAAAGCCATCAGTTTTTACATCGAATATTTTTTGCTCCAACTGCATTTTAAATGGAGTTCCTAAATTGATGATGTATGTGTATCCAATATTTGGAAAAAGAACATCTGTAAATCCATCGGGATGCTCTTGCAATAAACTATCAAAGTCAGTTTCCCAGCAAAAATCGATATAAAGCGATAAAGTTTTAGTAGCAAACTTTCTGAAATATCTATATTCAAAATGATCCTTATGAATGAATTCGATATGCTGCATAAGAATGGGAAGATAAAGCAGTAATCAACATTTAAAAACATAATCTTGAAGAACAAATTCTTTCTTGTCTAATCGGGTAAATCCTATAAATCCCTCAACACTGTAAACGAATCTTCCAATATACACCATTAGTAAATATTCTATTTATTAGTATAGCAGATGTTGTATTTTGGGTTCTAAACAACTGCGAATGAAATTTATATCTTCTTGCATAACAGCTTTTCTATTGTGCATCGTACTTTCAGCTCCTGCACAAAATAAAACTTCGACTGCTACAAATAAACCTGAGAAAAAAGCTGGTTTAGATGCTTCAATGTTTAATGGTCTTTCGTTTAGAAGCATTGGCCCTGCACTTACCTCAGGCCGCATATCTGATCTAGCTATTAATCCAAAGAATAACCATGAGTACTATGTTGCTGCAGCGAGCGGTGGCGTATGGAAAACTGTAAATGGTGGTATTACTTATACCCCGGTATTCGATGGACAAACATCTTTTTCGATTGGATGTGTAACGATAGATCCAACTAACACAAATGTTGTTTGGGTTGGCAGCGGTGAAAATAACAATCAACGGGTTGTGGGTTATGGCGATGGTGTTTATAAAAGTGAGGACGGAGGAAAAAGTTGGAAAAATATGGGCTTGAAGAATTCGGAGCACATTGGTAAGATTGTGGTTGATCCCAACAATCCTGATGTTGTATATGTTGCAGCATACGGACCAGTTTGGAGCAGTGGTGGTGAAAGAGGTATTTATAAAACTACAGATGGCGGTAAAACATGGAAGGCCGTGCTTACTGTTAGTGAGCATACAGGTTTTAACGAGGTTCATATGGATCCTTCAAACAGTAATGTTCTTTATGCTGCTGCCCATCAAAGACAACGCAAAGTATTTACATACATTGGTGGCGGACCAGAAAGCGCTTTATATAAAAGTACAGACGGAGGTGCTACCTGGAATAAGATAATGAAAGGACTTCCCGCAGATGTTGATCTTGGAAGAATAGGTTTGGCTGTAAGCACAGTGAATCCGGATTATCTTTTTGCAATTGTTGAAGCTGCCGAAGGCAAAGGAGGTTTTTTTGCTTCGACCGATCGTGGTGGAAGTTGGGAAAAGCGGAGTAGCTATTCAACATCAGGCAACTATTACCAGGAGATATTTTGTGATCCGAAAGACATCAACAAAATATATTCGATGGATGTATATATGAAGGTGAGTGTAGATGGTGGACGAACTTTTAATAACGTTGGTGAAAAAAGCAAGCACGTAGATAACCATGCATTATGGATAAATCCTGCAAATACTTTGCACCTGTTAAATGGTTGCGATGGTGGTGTATATGAAAGCTTCGACGGAGGTAAAAACTGGAACTATAAATCAAACTTACCAGTTACCCAGTTTTATAAAGTATCGCTCGATAATAATTATCCATTCTACTATGTTTATGGTGGTACACAAGACAACTTTAGCCTTGGCGGTCCATCACGTACAATAAGTGCAAACGGTATAGTTAATAGTGATTGGTTTATAACCAATGGCGGTGATGGATTTGAGAGCCAGGCTGATTATGCAGATCCAAATATTATCTATGCACAATCGCAATACGGAGGGCTGGTGAGGTATGATAGAAAAAGTGGTGAGGCAATTGAGATCAAACCCATAGAAGCATCAGGCGAAGCACCATACCGTTGGAACTGGGATGCGCCATTGCTCATTTCGCAACACGACCATAAGCGTGTTTTCTTTGCTTCGAATAAATTATTTAAAACGAATGATAGAGGTAATACATGGGAAGTTATAAGCCCTGATCTCTCACGTGGTGTTGATAGGAATAAGTTTACCGTAATGGGCAAGGTATGGAGTGTTGATGCAGTTGCAAAAAATGGATCAACAGATAAGTACGGGCAGGCAACCACCATAGCAGAATCGTTAGTGGATGATAAGATTATTTACGTTGGTACCGACGATGGCTTAGTGCATGTAACGAACGACGGAGGAAAGAACTGGACTAAAATCGATAACATAGCAGGCGTACCTGAACGTACTTATGTAAACCAGATCATAACATCAGCTCATAACAAGAATGTAGCTTATGCAGCCTTCAATCATCATCGCTATGGCGATTTCAAACCTTATCTCTTTAAAACAACAGATGCCGGAAGAACATGGGCACCCATACAAAACAATCTACCGGAAAGAGGCACTGTATATTCTATAGCAGAAGATCATAAAAATGCAAACTTACTTTTTGCCGGTACAGAATTCGGTGTTTATTTTTCAATTGATGGAGGCGAAAATTGGACACAGCTTAAAGGAGGACTTCCACCCTCTGCAGTAAAGGATATGGAAATTCATAAACGTGAAAATGACCTGGTGATTGCAACATTTGGAAGAGGTTATTATGTGTTGGATGATTATACTTCTTTAAGAAATTTGAAAAAAGAAGACCTTGATAAAGCAGCCTTTATTTCGCCAACACGTAACGCATGGATGTATGTTGAATCGTATCCTTTAGGCATTAGAGGTAAGGGATTTATGGGAGAGAGTTATTACAATGCACCCAACCCGAAAGTTGGATCAACTTTTACTTATTATTTAAAAGATGATCTTAAAACAATAAAGGAAAAAAGACAGCAAAGGGAAAAAGATTTAATCAAGAACAATCAATCACCTTACTACCCATCTATTGATACTTTAAGGCTTGAGGATGCACAACCTTCACCATACCTGCTGTTCACTGTCTCGGATGAAAGTGGCAATGCTGTAAGGCATCTCCGGGCACCGGCAAAAAAAGGATTAAACAGGATAACGTGGGACTTTAGAACTGATGCAAAAGGCGCTATCAACTTTACACCCTTTGATGAATCAAATGTCTTCAGTTCGCCTGACCAGGGAATTATGGTTATGCCGGGCACGTATAAAGTATCACTAAGCAAATTTGAAGATGGCGCTTTAAGCCAAGTTGTGGCACCGCAGCCTTTTACGATCGAGGCATTGAATATGGCTTCAATGGTTGCGACAGATAAAAAAGCGTTGCAGGAATTTGGAAGAAAGACACTCGAACTATACAGGGTTCTGGACGGCACAAACGCATACCGGAACGAACTGGTTAACCGCGTTAGATATATAAAAGAGGCTGCATTGCAAACAGCTTCCGTTTCCCCAACAGTAATGAAAGACATTTTTGAAATTGAAAAGAGGCTAATAGAAGTAAACAAATTAATTAATGGTGACGCAACGTTGCTCAGAAGAGAGTTCGACGCACCGCCATCAATTTATGGACGTGTTGGTAGCATAGTTAACGGTATAATTTCTACCACATCAGCACCTACAAGTACTTTCATAACCTCGTATAACGAAGCAGCCAAAGAGTTTTCACCAGTTTATAATGAAGTAAAAGCAATTGCTGCAGCAGTTCAACGGGTTGAAAGTCTGCTCGAAAAAAATGGCGCTCCATACACCCCTGGCAGGTTGCCTGAATGGAAATAATTAATGTTGAGTAGAGGATGCAGCTTGCATCCTCTACTCAATTGTGCATACTTTATATAGGCATAATTTTTTCAGCTTATCTCTGAAAATGATCGCATGGATACGATAAACGACCTTGAAGATCTGCTTATTCATCATCTGCAGAATCTTTATGCTGCTGAGCATCATATTCTGCAGGCAATGCCTTCTGTAATACAAAAGACGAAACATAAGTCGTTGAAAAATGCGCTACAGCATCACCTTGATTTAACTAATGAGCAAAAGAAAAGATTGGATGCAATAATGAATATCTTAAACGACAAAAGATCTGATACTGCAAGAGCGACATTAGGTTCAGGTACAAGTAAAGGAATGGCAGGTTTGATTGATGAAGTTGAAGAGGTATTGCAAGTTAAGATTGACAAAGATGTAACTGATGCTGCTATCATTTCTTATGTTCAAAAAATAGAACATTACGAAATTTGCGCTTACGGAACCGCACTTGCTTTTGCTAAGCAGCTACATCTTCATAAAGTAGAGCAATTACTAAAGGAAACACTTAATGAAGAATATGATGTAGATGATTTATTAACAGCACTTGCAACTTCAAGCTATAATAAAGAGGCAGCACCCGAGGGGATCGAGGATGAACAAAACGAAGAGCAAAGTGATGATAATGCATCCCCTAAATCTTCAAGAGATACCAAAGTAAGTATCAACGAACGCACAATTAATTCTCCCGGGGGTCGTGCAGGAACTTCTCATCGGGGATATTCAACTGGTGAATCAAGAGGACATTAAAGGTATATTGCAGGGCATATGGTAATAGACTCAACAGATATTTTTGAAGCTTGCCGGAAAGGTGATAAAGCACTCGTAGAATCTTTATATAAAATCAATCCCGAAATCATTCATGTAACTGACATTAAAGGATATACACCTTTAATAATTGCAGTTTATAATAATCAGCCTGAAGTTGTGACATTTTTATTGAGTATGGGAGCCAGAACAGAAATGCACGACCAGGTAGGTAACACTGCATTGATGGGCGTTTGCTTTCGAGGATATAAAGAATTAGTTGCTATGCTTATTGATGCAGGTGTAGACATAAACCAGCGAAATCACCAAGGCGCAACAGCACTAACATTTGCAGCTACGTTTGGTCATCTTGAAATTGCTGAGATTCTCCTGAAAAGAGGAGCAGATATAAATGCAAGGGATGTTAGAGGTAAAAGCCCTTTGGATCATGCAGCCATACAGGAAAACTGGAATATGGTTGCTTTGATTGAGAAATATAAATGACTGTCAATTAGAATACTTTGAGTTAAAACTTACTGCATAGTGAATGACCGTGGAATCGCCATGTATCAACAGTTTGTTTTAATAATCATCTTGTTCAGAATTTACTCAGCAGCAATTAACGGTCTTTGGGAATAAGGTACTTCATGCGTTTGCCAAAGTAGATCGGAAACCGTTTGAACTCTTTGGTAATTCTAGTAATGAACGATCTGGTAAGGCTTCCTTCTTTTTTTAATGTACGCGGTCCGGTCCACACACGGCTTTTGTACGACTTCACTTGTTTTACTTTGCCGTATTTCATCAGGTCATAGCACATACGGCCATCTTCGCCTCGGGTATTGTTGTTATAAAATCCCTCTTTTAGTCCATACTCTTTTATGAAACCCATGCTCATACCATACGAGTTTAAAAAGGGACGGTTAATATGACGGATCTCGGCAATGAAATCTTTTAACTTTTCCAGAATAAAAAGTTTCCAGCGTGGATAACCCGGTTCGCTGATGAACGAGTAGCGGCCATATACGGACACAACTCCCGGGTTTTGCAAAGCCGCTGTTAGTTTATCTACCCATTGAGGTGGATAGATGCAATCACAGTCGGCTAATAAAATATATTTTCCCAACGCGTTTTCCATGCCCATTTGCCGGCCGGGACCCCAACCCTGCTTGGGTTGAAAAAATGTTCTAATATTCAGCCTGTCAAGCGTATCCTGTGTTCTGTCGCTGGAGTTATTATTCACTACGATTATTTCAAAAGGAATTTGGGTAGTTTGTTGTGCAAGGCTGCCGACCGTCTTTAAAATATCCACTTCTTCATTCCGGGCAGTAATCACAATGCTGGCCAATGGTTTCGCGGATTGCACTTTATGAAGGCCAGCGTTAATAGTGGCGAAAACATGTTGGGGTATAGATTCAAAATTTTTATAGGGGTACTCAAATTCTTTGATCCAGATGGGATTTTTAAAAGGGTGCATACTTGGCCAACAAAACTATAAAATTGATTCCATAAAGAAAATAGCACCAAAATAATAAATAGAGGCTTGTTCTTTATTTATGACTGTAACTTATAGAGTAAAAAATAAAAAAAAAAGGCTCCTGTTTTTACTTCTGAAATTGACCTCACATCATCATACGAGTGGATACAAAAACAGGCCGCTCATTAGAGCGGCCTGGGCAAGATAAGCTAAAATGTGTTTACCGGATGACAACATTATTATAAATGCTGCTGCCTGGTACGTTTGTAATTAAATATAAGCTTTCCCAATTTATGGGTGCATTGGGCAGGTAAATTGTATTGTTATACAAGGAAGAGGGGTCGCTATAGTTATTATAACCTCCTACTCTGATACCCCCCTTGGTTTTTGGATATTTGATGGTGTTACTATTGAATAGAATTCGTTGCTTTGGATTGGTTTCTACGTTATTGAGATGGTCGTTGCAAAACACTGATTCCTGTCCGATGGTAGTGCGATCAGCACCTGCATTTTCCACCTGGTTGTTATAGATGCGGATGGTGCCATAACCAAAGGCTTGAATGCCGTTGCCAGTTCCATTCTTTACCACATTGTCATAAATATCACCAGTGGTATTGCCACCCAGAATGATACCTGCCTGCTGGCTTCCCATGTTGATTCGGCCAAAGTTGGTAACCGTATTATGATGAATTTTTGCACCTGTTCTGGCATTCGAAAGTTGAATGCCGTCCCAATCCGTTCCATCTACCGTGTTGTAGGCTATCTCCACTTTG
>DASVST010000561.1:0-2117 GCA_036387965.1 Segetibacter sp.
ATCAGTTTTCAAGACTTCCTGTAAGGTGCTATTAAAGTTTTCAGGGTGAGATTTTACAACTTCAGTTGCTTCCCTACTCAAGGGACTATCAACAAAGAAAGTTACATGAGGTAATCGTCCAGCTTCGTACAAAGTGTTTAAGGCATAAAGTATCTCTTGGGTACGCCCAACGCTAAAAGCAGGAATGATGAGTTTACCTTTTTTCTCAACACATGTTTTATTTATCCATTTTAAGAAGTCTTCGTTTGTATTGTGTACATCTTGGTGCAACCTGTTACCATAGGTGCTTTCTAACAGAATGTAGTCTGCCTGCGGAAATACTTCAGGCGACTTAAGAATTACATCTCTATACTGTCCAACATCACCACTAAAAGTTATAGCAGTTGCTTTGCCTTCCTCTGTTATTCTCAGATTAACAGCAGCACTTCCTATAATATGACCTGCATCTGTAAATAAAACCTCCAAACCATTTTCTATTTTAAACCACTCTCCATAATTAACTTCTTTGAACAAGCCGATTGCTTTTTCTGCATCCTCTACACTGTATAAAGTGTCGTAAGGAGGCAAGCCTTGTTTTGCTCTCTTTTTATTGATGAATTTTGTATCGTCTCTTTGTATCTCGGCGCTATCTTCCAACAAAATCTCAGCAAGATCTTTTGTTCCCGGTGTGCAAAAGATAGAACCTCTGAAGCCTTCCTTTACAAGTTTTGGCACTAAGCCGCAATGGTCAATGTGAGCGTGAGATAAAACGAGCCAGGTTATCTCAGAAACATTAAAGCCAAAGTTGCGATTCATCTCATCACCTTCTTTTCCCAAACCCTGGAACAAGCCGCAATCAAGTAATAACTTTTTCCCATTATCAAGTGTTATCAAATGCTTAGAACCTGTAACTGTTTGCGCTGCTCCGTGGAAGGATATTTTCATGTAATTGGTTTTAGATGATACTTAATGTTGTCTTACTTTAAAGCTCCAGGTGAAGTAAAACTCTGCAACAGTTTCTCCCACAGCATTTGTTCCCACTGTATGGCAATTAATTGAGGTGCTTTCTCCTGTTTCAATTGCTCTTTCAACTGTAGCGTTTATTGCCATTCCATCTTTACATGTGAAAAGAATTCTACCGGTTGCCTTCTTATAATAATGACCTTCATTTTTTACCACCAACATACTTACTGCGGGTTTGCGATTATATAAAGCTCCCATACATAAGATGCCGGTACTAACTTCTGAAGCCATTGATAAAATACCTACGTAAACAGAGCGAAATGGATTTTGATTGAACCACGAATACTTTACACTTATGACAGCCTTCTCTTGTGTCAACGATTCAATCTTTAACCCAGCAAACCAAGCCGAGGGTAATTTTCGCAGCATGAACAACCTGAACTTTACAGGATTGGTTATTTGCTTCTTGAAGGCTTCAAATTGAGAACTCAATTATTTATATGATTTTGGATCTAAAGCTGTCGGGCTCCAATCTTTGAGAAATGCGACGATCTTATCTCTATCGTATGTTTTGACAGCCTCAAGGTAAGCAGAGTTTTGTGTATGAATTCTTTTTCCTTCAGCATCTAAAATTATAAAGACAGGAAACCCAAATCGCTGCGGAAAATCATACTTCTTAAAAACTGCTCTATTCTCATTTTCGGGGCTCCAGTTTAGGTGATAAACAACATAGTTCGCTTTCAGGATCGAATCTATTTGCTTGTCTATCGTCGCGTAATTGTTGAAACGAATACACCAGGTACACCAGTTACCGCCGGCTTGTATGAGCACATGTTTCTTTTCTGCCTTTGCTTTTGCAACAGCTTGCTCAATATCTTTTGCTGCATCTGCTTTGGGATTGTACAACAAGGCTTTCGTAGTATCTGCCGCCTGTATGGTTACAGTTGCTAGAACAAAGAATATTAGTATTAGGCTTTTCATTTAATGTTGAATAAAGAACAAACTGTTGAAGAGTGCGACGCAAGTAAAGCTAAATGGTATTACTAAAGCCGGTAACAAAATCATCTTAACCGAAAATTTATTGTCAGCAACCCCTCACTCTTCACAGGCTTGCCTCTATGAATTGCTGGTTTCCATTTTCCGCTTTTTAGCACCAGTCTTACAGCTTCCTGCTC
>DASVST010000562.1:0-14235 GCA_036387965.1 Segetibacter sp.
CCATTGTGTCACGTATCTTATCTATCGCTTCCACCGCAGTATTGACAGCAGTATCAAAGCCTATAGTAAAATCACTTCCCGCTATATCCTTATCAATAGTTCCAGGTAATCCAATGCATGGAATATCATACTCATTACTGAATTTCTGAGCTCCTTTAAAACTACCATCGCCGCCGATTATCACTAAGCCATTTATACCCCGCTTGCTGAGGTTTTCATAGGCAAGCTTTCTACCTTCTTCTGTTGAAAATTCTTTGCTTCTTGCAGTCTTTAAAATCGTTCCCCCGCGTTGTATAATGTTCGCTACACTACGACTCTCCATCTTGAATATATCATCATCTATCATGCCGCTAAATCCACGCATAATGCCGTATACTTCTAAGCCATGATATATGCCTGAACGAACTACTGCGCGTATTGCAGCATTCATTCCCGGGGAATCACCTCCCGATGTAAGAACACCTATTTTGGTTACTTTATGTGGCATGTAAGATCTAGATGTACGTGTAAAATTTGTGCCAGTGAGGCTTTGTGTAAATACTACACAATGGCTCAAAAGTAAGATTTTGGTTTTAATCAGTTTAAATCTTCATCTCACTGAACGTTATTAGCTGCACCCATCCATTGTATTCTAAACTTATTCTGCAGATCAGTTGAAGAACCTGCGTCTACAATTTGCAACGTCGGGTTTTGTTTCAGCAACAAATAAGAATCAACGGGCTTCCCATGGTGTATGAATGTGATTGACACCTTATCTCCCTGTTTTTTATTTTTTAGAATGCTCTCAACATCTTTCCGCTGTTCAAGTTTCTTTCCATCAAGTTCAAGAATAACATCGTTTACATCAACTCCAGCTTCGTATAAAGGTGAGTTCTTTACAGTTCCCCTTGTTACCGTCAGACGTTTTTTTGCAGTGTCGAGGGCAACATCACCCAGCCATGCTTCTCCTTCATTTTGAGGTTTAAGAACATAGTTAGCGGCTGAAAAAAGCTTCTGGTAATTTATTGTCTCATGACCATATATATACTTTTTGAAGAAATCAGCAGCATACGTTACGCTACCGGTTACCTTAGCTAAAGCTGTTTCCAAATCTTTTAATGTATAAGGGATTTCTTTTTTACCATGCGTCTTCCATAGTTGCTGCATATAATTATCTAAAGACTTATTGAAGCGACTTCTCAATTCTAAATCTAACGCCAATGCTATTGCTCCACCATATGGATAATATGAAGCATACATATTTGAATAGTTCGTCTGATCAATAGAAACCCCTGCATCTACAAAAACTGCTCTCTGGCTGTTTTCTATTGGTGAATAGCTTTGCGCACCAGGACTGTTTACTTTTGTGTTAACAAGCTTAGCGATCTCTTTTATAAATTCATCGTGCGTTAATAAACCGGCACGCACAAGTAATACATCACCATAATAATGGGTAAAGCCTTCAGCAAGCCATAATGCTTCGCTCATATTTGCCTTCTCAAAATTGAAGGGCTCCAAACTCTTTGGTCTTATTCGCTCAACATTCCAGCAGTGAAAAAACTCGTGTGCAAACACACCCAATAACTTGTTGCTTCCATCAAATTCAGCGGGTATTGTTATCATGGTCGAGTTTCTATGCTCCATGCCATCACCTTTTACATATGGATTAATGCTGGTGATAAAAGTATAGGTGCCATAATCGAAAGCGGGAACTTCACCATATATTTCTTTACCGGCAGTAACTACTTTTTTAAGCTTTTCGGTAAATGAATCGACTGTAGCTTCGTTTGCGTTTGCATCGAGAGCAAGCCTGAAAGTGTAATTCTTATTATCAGGATTAGTAACTGTCCATTCTCTCATATGAAGCTTGCCTAACTTAGTTGGCGCGTCCATAAAGTATTGAAGATTTGCTGCAGAATAAGTTAAGGGATCTGAGGTTGGTTTTAGCTGCGTTGCTACTTTCCATTCACTTCCGGGAACCGTAAACTGTATGGTGATTGGAGCTTTCTCCAGCCCTTTTACCCACATAAAACTTGCAGGCATATTCAGGTGATAATTGTTCCGGTCTATTCCGGCATAGGTTCCATCAGGATGGTTTCCAAACAATGTGTAAGTAACTTTCACCGCACCTTTATGACCCGATACTTGGTATACATCAGGTTCCGCTTTTTCCACTGCCAGTTGTTTACCTGACGCATCAAATGCTTTTACATTATAAACGTTCTTTCCAAATTCGTGTGTTGCATAACGACCCGGGGAAGACCGGCTCATCCTGAATAGGGCAGGCGTTAGTGGCAGACCGGTTGCCGTTACGCTAATTTCAGCTTCGTGATGAACAGCATTTGGCGCAGCGAAATGATACTTGATCTGCTGCGCAAATAGTGAGATTGAAATGATGTTGGCTGCCAGCCAAAAGAGTAGCTTCTTCATAAGATATTATTTAAGCAATTCGTCAATTGTTAAGTAGGAGACAGGATGATAGTTAGCACGGGCTTTAGCATAAATCTGTTTCGCCCATGTTTTTCCTTCGGGAGTTTTAATAAGTTCTTTGTATAAGGGAAGGAGGAATTTGCGCCGACCCACTTCAGTAAGAAATTTTTTTATATTAGCATATGCCGGTTTGTATTGATGTCTTAATGCAAGGGTATACCATGCACATTGAACCTCAGCATTTCCGGCTTGGGTGAATTTGAACTCTTTGTCAAGCTGCGCCATTTCCACGGTAGTTAAATCTGCAGGTAAGTGACTAAGGAAATACAACAGCTCGTTGCTCGAGTTGATGTTTTTATTTAACCCTACGGGAGTTGTGTTGCGCCAGCTCGTCAGGACTGTGTCAATCGCCTGAAAGTCTGCAGAACCGGTGGGTGGAATGTTTGCAGGAATTCCCGGTTGATAAACCCATTCCTGCACTTTGATCTTTTTTTCGAGTGCTTTATCACCTTTTATCAGCCCTTGTTCAAGGTCTTGCAAAAACTGCTCTGTCGTCTTAGATTGAAAAGCATACTTATTGAAGTAGGTTTTTAAGAAACTATCCAGCTTTGCCCTTCCAACTGCTTCTTCAACTGTGCGTAAAAAAGCGTAACCCTTTTCATAAACAATATCACTCGATCCTTCATCAGGATCTCGTCCTTTGTAGTCACCTTTAAGTTTGGTGTCGTTGTTTGTTGAACCTTTCTCGGCAACTACTTCTTCCAACGACTGGCGACCTAAAACTTCCTGCATTTTCGCTTCCTCTTTTCCATAAACTGCTTCAACAATTCTTCTCTCGAAGTACGTTGTAAATCCCTCATTCAACCACATGTCATTCCATGATGCGTTGGTAACAAGATTACCGCTCCAACTATGTGCAAGTTCGTGAGCAATTAAGCTAACCAGAGACCGGTCTCCGGCAATTACGGTTGGCGTGGCGAAAGTAAGATTGGGGTTTTCCATTCCACCGTAAGGGAAGCTTGGAGGCAACACCAAAACATCGTATCTGCCCCAACGATAAGGTCCATAGAGCTTTTCGGCTTCAACTACCATTTTGCCCATATCTGCAAACTCCCAGGCTGCTTTTACTAAAACCGAAGGTTCTGCATAAACTCCTGTGCGCTCATCAATTGCTTTAAACTGAAGATCGCCAACCGCTAAGGCTAATAAATAAGAAGGTATAGGATGTGTTTGTTTGAAGCTATATACTCCTTCTTTATTTTTTTGTTGCGGGTTTTCAGCACTCATTACCGCAAGCAGATCTTTTGGAACTGTAACAATTGCGTTGTAGGTGAAACGAATACCGGGCCCATCCTGGCAAGGAATCCAGCTACGGGCTAAAATGGGCTGCGATTGGGTAAACAAGAAAGGCTGCTTTTTACCTGCAGTCTGTTGTGGGTTAAGCCATTGTAAAGCGCTGGCGTCTTTTGCGGTAGCGTAATATATGTTAACCCTGGTAGTTGTTGGTTGAATCTTAACAGATAGAGCCCTGCCGAGAATCCTGTCTTCGGTACTAAAAGAAAATTCGGCTTCTTTTTCATCATCACCAACAGTTACCTTTTGTATTTGTAATTGTCGGGTGTCAAAGATTATTTTATCAGTTTGACCCCTGTTCTCAATTGTCCAGCTTGCTTTACCGGTTATTACCTGTGTGGCAAAATCAACTTTTATGTCAAGGTCGAGGTGTTTTACAACTGCTTTGTCAGGATCCGCATTCGTATGGGTGTCAATTTTTGCGCCTTCCTGTGGTGTTTCGTTAGTTGATTGTTTTTGAGTGCAGGCAAGTACCAGAACAGGCAAAAGCCAGATAAATCGTTTCATGTATCTTCTTTAGGGTAGTTGTTAACAACTTAAAGGTACTTTTTAGAGAATAAAAAAAGCCACTAAACTTGTTAGTGGCTCCCGACGCTGCCTGAGCGTCAGCAGATTTATTTTTTGGATAAGCCCGGTTAGGCGATACTAACCGAAGGCTTCCATGAACTATCTGTAGATTGCATGAATACCTCCTTTTCTTTGGTGAATTGTGAAGATATAAAAAATTCGAAATTCAAATAAAGCTGGCAAAAAAATTTCGAAAACTTTATATAGTTACGGCTAATTCTCTTTTTCCTTTGCTTTCAGGAATAAGAATATGCTTGTCATATTTTAGCACTGAACCATTTGATTCATAAGAAACTGTGTAAGTTGCCACTAATAACTCTTTACCTTCATAGAAGTTGTTTACCTGTATTGCCTTGGTGAACGCATTTTTCTGTGAGGGCAAATTATTTAGATCACCGGCTTCTAATATGGTATCATAAATAACCTGGAACTTCTTATTTCTATATTTCGATATGGTTACATGCACCTTTGCCTTAGAACCTTTGTAAATCTCCCCGGAATAAGCAGCTTTCGCGTACATTGATATTTCAAGCGTTTTTGAAACCGGCTTTTCCGGTACAATAATATCTTTAATCTGTCCTTGAAAAGTAATTGCTAGTACAAGCGCCAGGGAAAGTAGAATCCGTTTTCCTCTACTAAATAGAAGGGTTTTCAAATTGTGTGTCATATAAGTAGTTTTATTTGTTTGGTTGATAGATCAAAGATATAGTACTGTGTAAAACATAGTACATGGTTTAATAGTAAACGGTAAATAAAACTGATAACTGGTATGGAGACTGTATTTTAGTGTTGTTCAACATTATGTCTGATTATCAATTCTTTATTTGTAAGTGTTTTACGAGCTACTTAACCAAAAGTTACAGCCAAAGGCGAAAAAATTACTTCTGCCTAACAAAGGTTGTTTGGCTGTGGGAATAATACTCCAAGGCGGCTTTTAAGGAGAGCAATTTCTCCAGTTGCCACTAATATTACTAACCGAAAGTCAGCTACACACCAGGTTATTCATATTAATAAAAGCAGCTTGTTACAGTATAGTTATAGTACATTTCTAAGCACTTTTTTGCACATAATTTGATGATATATGAAATATAAAAACAGATAGTATATGAAAAATGTGTGGTTAGTTTTAATGTTAATTAGTTTAGGATTGGGGGCAGCAGCTCAACCTAAGATCAATAAAGACGCGGTTAAAAATCTTCAACCTCGTACAACTGTTGTTCGTGTGCTTCCGGTTTATCCGGTTTCACCTTATTACGGGTTTAACTATGGTTACGGTTTCAGGTCTCCTTTTTATCGTCCATTCTACAATTCAGGATTTTACCAGCCAAGGGTAATTGAATATACACCTACGGAGCTACAGTTGCAGATAGATGATGTTGAGAACGAGTTTGATTACAAGATCTCTTCTATAAGGCGTGACAAAAGCATACCTGGTAAAGAGAGAAGGCAAAAAATTCGTGACCTAAGACACCAGAGAGAAGATGCGATCATTGAAGCAAAAAAGAGCTACTTTAAAAAAGATAATAATAGTCTGAGTAAGTAATCTTTAGCATTAGTTATTTGAAGCCCTGCTTTTCAGCAGGGTTTTTCATTTTATAGCAATCGAGAAATATCTGCTCAAAAAAAGAGCATGTAACTTTTCTATGAATGTAAGAGTTGGCTTTCAGTTTTGATTTGAGATACTTTTTCTTTCCTTGTTTCTTTTTGAAGTTCTTTATTGATCGTTACTGCGGCTTTCGCTCCTTCAGCAGCAGCAACAACAACAAAATGCATATCTCTTGCTGCGTCACCCGCTACATATAAGCCGGGAATATTAGTTTGCTGCACTTTGTTAGCGATCACTACTCCTTTACTGCTCATTTCACATCCAAATGTTTCCGGCAGGTTGCATTGCTGTTCAAATCCATTCACAAAGAAGATGGCATCGCACAATGCTTCCTCCCCGTTCTTAAAGATGATCTTTTTTACTTGACCTTCTTTACCAACCAATTTAGAAATTGGTAATGTAACAACCGGAATGTCATTGGCATCAAGCTGCTCTTTCTGAACAGCTTTCACATTTTTCTTCCCATCCGTGTATAGGGTGATATGATCACTCCAGGTTTTTAAGTTCAAAGCCAGTTCCCAACCTTCTTTATTACGGGCATACACGCCAATTCTTTTATCCTTTACTTCCCAGCCATCACAGTACGGGCAGTGGAAAACTGATATACCATACATATCTGCAAAACCCTCCACTTCGGGCAACTTGTCAGTAAGACCTGTCGCGATTAAAAGCTTTTTAGAATGATACATTATACCTTCATTATCCCTCGCTACGAAAATGCCATCACTGTTTTTACGGGCACTCACGATCGTTTTTGGAATGTGGTGAATTCCGTATTTTTTTATCTCCTGGTGAGATATTTTAATAAACTCGGTAGGTAAAATAGCGTCTCTTGTAAGATAATTATGCATTCCATGCGACCAGCGATTGCGTTGCTGACCTGTGTCGAAAAGAATAACTTTCCTTCTGCATCTTCCTAATACCACGGCTGCATTTAAACCTGCAGGGCCGCCACCAATTATTATAACATCATTTAATTCCATCATATCATTATTCCTTTACTTCTTCGTTTCCTCATCATTTGCAATAGATTTTTTCAATGGCAGAAAAGCCGGACCTTCCAGTACTTCTCCGTCAACAGAAAATCGACTGCCGTGGCACGGGCAATCCCACGATTTTTCTGTTTGGTTAAAATGCACAATACATCCCATATGCGTACATACGGCAGAAACCACATGCAATCTTCCGTCTTCTCCACGATAGGCACCTCGTTTCTTTCCTTCTATTTCAATAATTTTTCCATCTCCTATTGCCAGTTCAGAAAACTTATCAATGTCTTCTTTAGCCAGGTAATCTTTAATAAGCTCAGCTGCTACATTTACGTTTTCTTTTATAAATTCAGTAGCTGATGCTATTGGTGTAATGCGCGAAGCACTGTAGGTTTTACTCCATTTATTTTGTATACCTGATATTTCATCACTGATAATCATCGAAGCCAGTGTGCCGTAGGTAAGACCATCAGCAGCAAAACCCGTTGCGATATATATATTCTTATTGCCACTACTTAACCCAATGAATGGAATGCTATCAGCAGGTTTGAATTGCTGTGCAGACCATTTGTATTCAATGCTTGCCACCTTAAATCTTTCACGTAAGAAAGCTTCGAGGTTTTCAAAACATTCTTCATTGTTTTCTTTTTGACCAACCTTATGCATTTCTCCGAGCACCATCAATATCTTTCCTTTGGGAGTTTCATAGGTGCGCATGGAATAATGTTCGGTTTCACGCATATCCCAATAAATTCCCGGTGCAGGGTACTCTTCATTTAACTTAACACCAAGCGCATACTCCCTGTATGGCCCAAGAGAAGTATGCACAAGGTAAATGCCTTTTGGAGAATGAGTAGCCATAATAACTTTAGTCGCAGTAACGGTTCCACCCGCAGTTGTGAGTGTGCAAGGTTCTCCATCTTTAGCGTCTGTTACACTAGTTAACTCGTATACCATACAGGATTCACTGTGTATACTTTTAGCTAAACCAACTACATATTGCAACGGATTGAATTGTGCCTGGTTTGCAACACCAAATCCATAGGCAACAGGTGTATTAAAAGGAATCTGGTCAGAAACAGCGAGTCCGCAGGTTTCTGCGGCTTTTCTTTCTTTCTCTACAAATGATTGCCGAACACCATCTTCAGTAAATAAATACCATGGTACTCTTTCAAAATCACACTGTATCTGGTATTCGTTTATTATCTGCTCAATAAGGTTGATTGCTGTAGTACGCGATTCAACTACCTCCTTCATCCGCTCTTCATCAAATTTTGATTTCACTGTATGCAATCCTTCTCCACCAATCGTTGAATAAAGATTACCTGTTGAATAACCCGTAGCACCTTCACCAATTTTTCTTGCCTCGAGAACTGCAACCTTTTTACCTGCTTTCGATAGAAGATAAGCAGCTGTCAGACCTGTTATGCCTCCACCAACAATTGCTACATCAACGTGAATATTATTACGTAACGGTGCGAATGAAGTGGATTCTGCTTTTTCTTTCCAGATAGATGGATTACCCATAAGAAGACTTTGATGAGTGAAATGATATAGATGTAACATAAAAAACATGCCTTGTGAGCATGTTTCTTTTTTAGTGAGTTGACAATAATCGTGAGAAAGTTCTTCCTATAAATTACGGTGCACCAGATTTATGAGTATTGGTTTCTACACACTTGTATCTACTTAACGTCTTTTGAATCTTTAAGTTGAAAGTATGTCTTAAGAAAGTTATTCTCACAATTATCACCCACACAAATGCTTCTCGCTTTATTATTCTCTACAACTAATATTAGCTTATTGCTCGACGTTCCCAGTTTTGAATCTCCTGTTCGTATAGATAACCCATTGGCTATAGAAACTTCGCCTGTTATACCATGCTTTGCAAACAAGGATTGAATCTCATCTCTTGTGTTATATTTAAATTCGACTGAGGTAATCCCTTTGCTTGTAAGTTGCTGCTGAATGGCTGAAAAACGCTGCTTCTCTTTTTCGGTTAATGGTTCATCATCATTCCAAAGCTTAATCACGATATACTTTTCTCCTTTTTGGTATACATTATTATAGCCATAGTGACTGGTAGATTCAGAACCCCCGCCACCATATGCAGTTGCGGTAGCCTGGGCTAAACTGAAGAGGGGAGTTGATAATAAAAACAGGAGAAGATACTTTTTCATAACATTAATTTTGGAGGTTTTAAGCACGGCAGAATAGTCGGCTTACATCTATAATAAAGGAGTTGAAAAAGCTAAAAGGTTGGAAGTAAACTCCTGAAAGTTTTAGAATAATAATGATAAGATGTTTAGTCAACGACATAAAAAGAAACGCCCCGTTTGTACAAACGGGGCGTTTCTTTTTATGTATGTCGTTTTATTTAAGCCTCTTCTTCTGCAGCCTCATAATTAACATGATTCTCAGCAAGACCTGTAAGCAAAAAGTCTGTTTCTTTTTCTTCGACCAGCGTGGTGTGTAATAATTGTGCTGCCTCGCTAAGACCTAAAGTTTCTGCTAATTGAGCAAGTCCGCCATAGGTTGCAATTTCGTAATGCTCTACTTTTTGTGCAGCGAAGATCAATCCTACATCTCTTGTTGCTGTATCAGATTCAGTATCTGAAATTATGCCTTCGCCTTCTTTCACAATTCCTTCAATTGCCTCGCAGGTTTTAGCCTTTACCTTTTCTCCCAAAATTCCAAATACCTGCTCAAGGCGAGTAATGTGTTCCTTAGTCATTACAGTGTGACTATCGAATGCATTTTTCAATTCCTGTGAAGTAGCCGCTTTCTTCATTTTTGGAAGCGTCTTTGCAATCTTCTTTTCAGCGTAATAAATGTCTTTCAACTCATCAACAAAAAATTCTTTTAATAATGAGTTTGAGGCACCTGCCCCAACGTTTTTAGCTGCTTTTTTTGATTTAGCCATGATTGTATTTTTTCTTACCCACATAAATTTTCATACCATAGAAGATTAACTTGTTCATTTTGACTGAATTCGTGTTCTCTTCATCATTCAAAATCTAAATGAGGAATCAGATACCTGTGAAAAATATCACAAACTGCTGGTTCAACGTGGTGTATTCATCTGTTTTGTGCCAGTTATAACACAACCATATGTACGAACATCCTACTTTTCAATTCAGTTTTTAACCTAGAACAACTTACCACATCCAAACCTATGAACTTAAAAGTTTTTGCTTCTTTCATTTTTATTCTCTCCCTTTTAATGAGTTGCGAAAAGCTGCCAGGCGTAGATGGTACTATCACAGAAAGCAACTTGAATTACAAAACTGTTGGCGCTTCCGCTAATGAATTGCTCTCTGCAGATAAGCCTTCTTTAGTGGTAGAGATACATTACATGAAAGGATATGCATTACAATCTGCTACCTTAAATAACATCGTATCATTTGTGCAGACTTATATGAATAAGCCTGGTGGAGTTCAGATATGGCAAAAGGAAATTCCGGCGTCTACCAACCCTACACTTACCACAACTGATCTTGCTAATATCGAAAAAGAACACAGAACAGCTTACTCGACAAGCAAGCAGGTTGCAGTTTATATATTAGTAACCAACGGACGTTTTACTGATGCAAATACAATAGGGTGCGCATACCTTAATACATCTCTAAGTCTGTTTGGAAAAACAATTCAACAATTCTCGACGGGGTATAGCCTTACATTTAAAAGCAAACTCGAAACAAGCACTGCACAACACGAGTTTGGACATTTATTAGGATTGGTTAACATGGGAACCCCGATGCAGGTTAATCATGCTGATGTTGAGCACAAAGGACATTGCACTAATCCAAAATGCCTGATGTATTATAAGGCTGGTCATGCTGAGATGCAGTCGTATCTTACAAATGGTGTTGCAACATTGGATGCTAATTGCCGAAATGATCTTAATTCAAACAAGTAACTGCTTCTCTTATATATTACAGATTGTAATGATGTAGTGTTTTATCCTACTTTTGTATAAACCATCCAACATGAATTTATACACCGGGCTACTGCACCTACACAACCTAATGCGTTGGGTTATCCTCATACTTTTATTGGTAGCGATCTTCAAAGCTTTTACTGGTATGAATACCCGTAAGTCATACGATAATGGCGATAGAAAAGTAAGCTTGTTTTTAATGATAGCTGCGCATATAACATTGTTGATTGGGCTGTACCAGTGGATAGCTGGTCCGTGGGGATTAAGAAATATTCAGGCACTTGGTTTTGGCGAAGTAATGAAAGACGGAGCACACCGTTTTTGGGCAGTAGAGCATTTTGCGGGTATGCTGATTGCGATTATACTTATTACAATTGGAAAAGGTGTTGGCAAGAAAAACATTCCTGACAAAGCAAAGCATAAAAGAGCATTTTGGTTCTTCGTTATTGCCTTGTTTGTAATTCTGCTTACCGTTCCCTGGCCATTCAGAGAAGGAATAGGAAGACCATTATTACCCGGTCAACATGAACAGATTTAAAAAATTTAAACGCTACAATACTGTAGCGTTTTTTGTAACTGGTAGAATTCTCTGCCAATAATTTTGTACCCACCTTCAGGGCACGGGTTAGGCTTTTGTGGCGTCGCACTCTTCAACATTTGAATCAATTTTCACCAATTTGTAATCTCGTTTGCATGGTTCGACTTTTGCAGTTATACAACAAAACTGTTATATGGATAATCAACATGATTCAGGTGAAAAAGATTTAGATGCACGTAATCCACACGATGGCGGTAGTGCAAATACTGAGAAGACATCGAACACCGTAAAAGATCCCGACGAGTGGACAACAGGAGACGAGCCAATGACAGGAGCACAACGATCTTACTTACAAACGTTGCTGGGAGAATATGGGGAAGCTTTAAATGAAAACCTAACTAAAGCACAAGCTGCAAAACTTATTAATGAACGGCAGCAATCAGGCGGATCGCAACAAGGCAATGCAGGTTCTAATACAGTTAAAGATCCGAACGACTGGAAAACAGGAGACCAGCCGATGACAGGAGCACAACGTTCTTATCTGAAAACACTATCTGACGAAGCAGGCGAGCAACTGGACGAAAATTTGTCGAAGGCTGATGCGTCAAAACGTATAGATGAACTGCAACAACGAACCGGACGTGGTGAAAATAATAACAACAACAACAATAATAACAATCAATAAGACTACATATGCCAAACTCAAATGATAACCAGGATCTGGAGCAAGATAAGGTTAAAGACGATAAAAATGGTTTAAATGAAAACGTAAGAGAGAATGCTCAAAGTGATATGAATCAATTCACTTCAGATAACCTGAAAGGGAAAAAGGTAGATGCAGATCCTGAACAGGAAAGTGATAAGCCGGCTGATGTTTAGCGGTGTGATTCATTAACTTTAAGGTATGGAACTAGTATCACCTGGAATGGGATTGATCTTTTGGACACTGTTTATAACAGTAATGTTCATTATTCCTTTAATTGCACTTATCAGCCTTCTTAGGAGTACTTTTAAGGATAGCCTTACAAAACTAATCTGGCTACTTGTTATTCTTTTTGTTCCGCTGGTTGGATCTATTTTATATTTTGTAATCGGAAGGAATCAACGAATAAATGTAGCTTCTCCACATACTGCGTTAAACACCAAACTGCCGTAGGTGATGATCTAGGTGTTTCCATCCAAGAACGTCCCATTCAGTAGTTGTAAGTTTTCCAAAAAAAGGATGTGTGTCCTTAGTTATTCCATCTGCTCCTTTTGTAGCAAAAGCTTTTACGTAGGAGATAAGTTTCGATTTTTCCTCTTCAAAATTTCTATCGTCCTTTCTAAGAAATGAAGGTGCGGTAGGAAGGTTTTTGGTCAAACCTTCCCCCTGTAACATTTTCTTTTTAGCCATTCGCCCAAACAATATTCCAATAAAGCTTTGTTTTAGTTTCACTTCTCCAAAGGCAATTTTTATTGGCTCCTGCACATGAGATAGCATTTGTGCAACGTTCATCTTACCCCATTCTGCCGGGCTGTTAGGAGTTAAACGTTCAATTCTTTGTATAAGCTCGTTATTGTCTCCAGTGTTAAATAAACTTTTCATTTTCAGTAGTTTGGTTGTGAAAGATAAAGATTGTTCTTAATCAATGCAATAGCCACAAACAACAAACATTCTCGAAACACCATAAATATCATGAGCCGTTAAAATGGTATAACACTATTTTGCGTGTGTTATATTTGCGCCCATTATGCATTATGTTACAGTAGAGAATTTGACGAAGGCTTACGGTATAGTTCCATTATTTAATAATATTTCGTTCCATATAAATGAAGGTGATAAGATTGCGTTAGTTGCCCGCAACGGTGTTGGCAAAAGCACATTACTTAGAATATTGGCGGGTAAAGAAACACCTGATAGTGGCACCGTCTGGATAAACAAGGACGTTACCGTTGCATTGTTCGAACAGGATCCGCAATTTGATGAAGACAAAACAATCCTCGAAAATATATTTCATACAAACAACCCTGTAATTGCAGCCATACGCGATTATGAAGCCGCAGTTGATGCAGCGGAAGAAGCCGCAGCAGAAGGAAGGGAAGATGATGGGCAGGCAATTAGTGATGCGTTATCAAAGATGGATGATCTTGATGCCTGGAGTTTCGAAAGCAAGGTGAAGGAGATCATGGATAAGTTGAACATCCATCATTTACACCAACCTGTTGCGAAACTTAGTGGCGGTCAACGGAAGCGGGTTGCTTTAGCTCAAACATTAATTGATATTGGCTTCGAACACCAGCACACTTTGCTGATAATGGATGAACCGACCAACCATCTTGATGTAGAGATGATCGAGTGGCTGGAGCATTACTTAAATGGAGAAAACATTACACTGTTACTTGTTACGCATGATCGCTACTTCCTTGATGCAGTAAGTGAAGAAATATGGGAGATGGAAAGAAGTGACCTACATAGTTACAAAGGCGATTACGCAAACTACCTCGAAAAGAAAACGGCACGAATAGAAAGTGAACTAAGTTCTATTGATAAAGCAAAGAACACGTATCGCAAGGAACTTGAATGGATGCGGAAGCAACCAAAGGCAAGAACAACAAAAAGTAAAAGCAGGCAGGACAACTTTTATGAAGTAGAAGTGCAGGCAAAAAAGAAAATTGAAGATGCTCAACTTCAGCTGGAAGTGAAGATGACTCGCCTGGGCGGCAAAATTGCTGAATTGAAAAAGGTTACCAAAGCTTATGGAGATAAGGTGATCATGAAGGGCTTTGAATACACTTTCAGCAAAGGTGAAAGGATTGGTGTTGTTGGTAAAAATGGTGTTGGAAAATCTACTTT
>DASVST010000563.1:0-3451 GCA_036387965.1 Segetibacter sp.
ATCAGTTTCGACACCTTCATTAAAGCATTCTCTTTTACCTATATAATTATAGCTGCAATACTCATAGTTTATATGGTTTATACTAAGAAAATTGAATTCAACTTCAGTATAAGCAGGGTCACCAGAAAATTTTACAAAAAGATTGCTTCGCTGATGTCATTAGTGTATTTAAGCCTTGTAGTTAATACTATTTCATTATACATCGATTCGATTATTATTGCTGGTGTAAGTGTAGGAGGATTATCAGATGTTGGGGTATACACCCTTGCATCATTTATTGCTACAACCATACAAGTTCCCCAGAGAAGTATTGTTTCAGCAGTTATCCCGGTACTTTCAAATTCATGGAAATCGAAGGACTATAAAGAGATAAACAGGATATATTCAAGAACCAGTATAAATCTACTTTTAGTTGCCCTGCTTATCTTCTTTTTAATCTGGTTGAATATTAATGATATTTTTTCTGTGCTAAATATCAATAAAGATTACGAAGCTGGTAAGTGGGTAATTTTTATTTTGGGAATAAGCAGGATTATAGATGCAGGAACCGGAGTAAACAGCCAAATTATTGGCACGTCTAATTATTGGAAATTTGAAACTTTTACTGGTATACTATTGGTTTCTATTGCAATTCCGCTTAACTATTTATTGGTAAAAAAGTATGGAATAAATGGTGCAGCAGTTTCTAATCTTATTGCTTTTATTATTTATAATATCATACGGTTATATTTTATCTGGTACAAATTCAAAATGCAACCTTTTACACTAAAAACCTTGCAAGCCATTATCATCCCAATGTTGATTTACGGCGTCTGCTATGTCGCCTTTAACCAGTTAAGTGGCTTTGGTGCTATCATTATCAGAAGTATTGTTTTCTCTGCATTGTTCATAGGTAGTTTATTTTACTTTAAACTTACTCCTGATGTACATCAATTATGGGAGCTGGCGTTGAAAAAATTCAAACGATAATTACAATAGTTGCAAAAACTTATTTAAACCTCTTCTCTTTTCTTCAGTTAGCTCATAACTGATCTGTTTTGTAAAGTAAGAAAGCAGATCGTAGAGTTCATACGGGTTCTCTTGTACCACTTTATCAATATTGTCTAGCCCTATTTTATTTGCTTTATTAAAATCTGCCATAAACTCAGCAGGTAATTTCTTATTCGAGATCCAGGCAGCGAACACAAAGGGCAAACCTGTATAAGCAAGCCATGCTTCAGCAAGATCGTAAGCATGCTTTGATTTTAATCGTTGCTCAAAGGCTCGATCTCCTATCACCAACCCTGCTGTTGTTCCTTTTATTTCGGTTTGAAAATTGGCTTCTGCATCGATGATTTTAGGAGAGACATTCCAATAGTTATCCAATAAAATTTTAGCAAGCGCAACCGATGTTTTGCTGTGATAATCCAATAATACCTTTTCAACTTTTTCAATAGGCACTTCACTAAACAAGCAGACTGAACCTACCGGTCCTTCAGCGCCAATACAATAATCAGAGATAATATAATGTTCCTTTAGCTGAGGTATAATAGCAACGGGTACAAGTCCCACGTCAACTTCATCATTAAGTAACATGGATGCAATGTTTGCCGGGTAATCTTCAATTAACTCTACCTCGTCATTATGAAACCCGTGCTTAAAACCGTATAGTAGTGGCTTTGTATTAAGGTAACTTACAGCACCCACTTTTATCTTATTCAATTCAACTATTTTTGAGGCGCGAAGATAATTTGTAGTTTGCAGTTTACAGGTTTGTTATTTGTAGTTGAAATTAAATTATTAACTCTATCATCAAACTAAAACTACAGACTAAAAACTACACACTTACATGGAACTTAATAATCTCACTGCTATCTCACCCATTGATGGCCGATACCGAAAACAAGTACAGTTCCTAGATAATTACTTTTCAGAATTTGCTTTAATACAATATCGGGTCTCTGTAGAGGTAGAATATTTTTTCTTTCTTGCTGATAAGAATTTTTTTGAACTAGCAGCTAAATGTAAACAGCATTTAAGAGCCGTGGTTGAAAACTTTAATGTTGCTGATGCACAGCAGATCAAACAGATAGAAGCTACAACAAATCACGATGTTAAGGCTGTAGAATATTTCTTAAAAGAAGAACTGGAGAAATGTGAAAGTGCAGATTTAAAAGAATGGGTACATTTTGCTCTTACATCGCAGGACATTAATAATACCGCAATACCTCTCAGCTGGAAAGCTTGTATGCAAAAGGAATATCTTCCTGCGGTTAGCAATCTGCAATCAATGTTGCATAAGCTTGCAAGAGAATGGAGTAACGTATCAATGCTTGCTAAGACACACGGACAACCTGCTTCTCCAACTATACTTGGAAAAGAAATCATGGTTTTTGTTGAACGAATTGATCAGCAGGTAAAATTGTTTTCTCATGTTCCATATTCCGCAAAATTTGGTGGTGCAACAGGAAACTTCAATGCTCATCACATCGCTTTTCCTGAAAAAAATTGGATAGCCTTCGCGAATGAATTTGTTGAAGAAATCTTGTCTCTAAAACGTCAGCAGTTCACTACTCAAATAGAACACTACGATAATCTTGCTGCCCACTTTGACTGCATCAAGCGCATTAATAATATTCTACTTGACTTGTGCAGGGATATTTGGACGTATATAAGCATGGATTACTTCAAGCAAAAAACTAAAGAAGGTGAAGTTGGCAGCAGCGCAATGCCACACAAAGTAAATCCTATAGATTTTGAAAATGCCGAAGGGAACCTAGGTATAGCAAATGCTTTGCTTGAACATTTTTCTGCAAAACTTCCTATAAGCAGGCTGCAAAGAGATTTGACAGACAGTACTGTGCTTCGCAACATTGGTGTACCTGTTGCACATATTTTTATTGCACTAAAATCAATAGAAAAAGGATTGGGAAAACTTGTGTTGAATGAAGTAAAAATAAACGAAGACTTAAACAATAATTGGGCTGTTGTTGCGGAAGCAATCCAAACAATTCTGCGCAGAGAAAATTACCCGCAACCTTATGAAGCACTGAAAGCTCTAACAAGAGGAACAGTTATTACAAAAGAAACTATAACTGAATTCGTGAATAATCTTGACGTTAGTTCAGCTATTAAGGAAGAACTTAATGCAATTTCTCCTCATAATTATACCGGTGTTACACCTGTATATTAAATCCTTGTACTTCCTTTTTCAACTATGCTTTGAACGATTTTGGTTGCGTGCTCCCGTGAGTTTTCTATGAACAACCGGTGAGTATTCATGCCGCCGCAAATAACTCCCGCTAAGTAAATGCCACTAACATTTGTTTCGAATGTTTCTTCATCATAGGTTGGTTTTCGAACCTCATCTTCAGATAAATTAATGCCTACATTGCTAAGGAAATTCAAGTTAGGTTGATAGCCTGTCATAGCAATTACCCAATCGTTTGGCAACCTCACTTCTCCTTCAGGA
>DASVST010000564.1:0-3315 GCA_036387965.1 Segetibacter sp.
AAATTTGCCTCTGAAGAAACTTCTTGCCCTTCAATAATGTAATCTGATGTTTCAACTTCTACGCCAGGTTGATTAATCTTCATTATTTCAGCAAAATACCTGCTAATGCCACCAAACTTTTGTAGTTTAAAAATTTGATTATCATAAAGCACTTTCAATTACGATACATATTTGAGATGATTATTTTATAATAACTAATCATAAAATATCGATTTTGTTTGTCCTTGTATTATACATTTTCATTCCACGAATTACTTCATATCTATTCTCTCCAGATATATAAGAAAGATTGCCATCTTCATTTCTGCTTTCTCTAAATTTTGATGATATAAATCCCTGCTTTGCTGTTAAAGATGTTAGATTACTGATTTTGTCTTTCCTTATAAAATAGGCATTATTTCCATTACTGTTACAGCCTATAAAATAGTATCCTTTTATCTCAGCTAAATCACATAAAGCAAGCAGTGAAGACCCGAAGTATAAATTACTGAAGTGCGCTTTAGTTCTGTAAAAATCAGGATCATAATCAATCGTCCATGCTTCTTCATCACCTAAAACGCTATTATATTCAATAACAACTATTATTGGCGATATATTTTTTATTTCTTTCCAAATCCAATAATCATTTCCATCTATATCAATATGCAATAAGCCGATCTCTCCGTTAAAATTATGAGATTCGATTATTTCATTAATATTTTCTCTTGTAATAAAAACTGGAACGGCTGTAACATCATATTTCCAATAAATTTCTTCATTTTTTATTTGATCTACATTTACTTTAGAGCCATCCATAATTAATCCCTTCCAATTACAATTGATTAATAAAAATCTTGTATTTGATTCTTTATAATTTTCAACGCCAAACTCTATAAATGTATGCGTGTCAATATCCAAGTAATTAACCAGGAACTGAATTATTCCATCATCGCCAAATTGAGAAAAAATTTTAAATTCAGCTAAATGAATATTTTTTAATATTTTATCCGTGTTGGTTTTATTTATCTCAGCTAAGATTCTTCCATTCTGTAACTTCAAGTTCTCAATATCTTCTTTAGAAGATAAGTAAGTTACCATCTGTATCTTCAAATGTTCAATATCTTCTTTAGTAGGTAAGTAATTTACCCGGTCGATTAAATGGGGCATCTGTAAGAAAGCCCTGATGGAAGCAAGTAATCTTCTAATCAAAATCGAATCATTGCTTTATACTTACACTATAGTATATTAAAATAGTAATTTATATTTTGGCATAACTACTCCCACATCCACGCTATCATAATTCGAAAATTCTGATCCTACATTAACAATTTGAAAATCACAAACATTTTCGAGCAAGTGAAATTGTTGCTGATGTGGTATATGAATACCAGCAAGCCAGGAATATTTGCCCGGAGCTAAAAAACCTTGTGGAATTTGAACCTTAATTTTTTTGTACCGCTCATTTGTGGCCATATAAACTCCAAAAAGCTTCTCATGTATTGTAAAAACTCTATTTTTTCTTTTGTCCAATAATGATAAAGCTAACTCTACTGATGGATGATATTCATTGATACTTATCTCAACCTTTAAATTAATATTTTCATTACTGCCATATTCGTTTCTAGGTCTTTCCTCTTCATCTACGTTCACAATTGAACTTATATAATTTACTAAACCAGCGTCATTGATGGATAATGCAGACAATTTAGAACTGTTATTGACAGATTCCAGATAATGATAAATTCCTTCCTCAGTCTTTCCATTAAAAATAATGTTTCCCTTGCTTAATACTAATGCACGGCTGCATAAAGTATTAATACTACCCATATTGTGACTGACAAATAGAACAGTTCTTCCTTCACCTTTACTCACTTCGCCCATTTTTCCTAAACACTTCTTCTGAAATTCAGAATCTCCTACTGCAAGCACTTCATCAATGATGAGTATTTCGGATTCTAAATGTGCTGCTACAGCAAAGGCAAGACGAACATACATGCCTGAAGAGTATCTTTTAACTGGCGTGTCTACATATCGTTCTACACCTGCAAAATCAAGAATCTCATCAAATTTTTTCTTGATTTCAGCTTTGGACATTCCTAATATAGCACCGTTCAAAAATATATTTTCACGTCCTGTAAGTTCAGGATGAAATCCTGTTCCCACTTCTAGCAAAGAAGCAATACGGCCCTGAATTTTTATATGTCCTTTGCTTGGGCTGGTTACTTTAGATAATAGCTTAAGCAAAGTAGATTTTCCTGCCCCATTCCTCCCAATAATGCCTAGTACTTCGCCTTGTTTTACATCAAACTTTATGTCGTTCAATGCCCATACATATTCACTTTTTCCTTTAGTAGTTCTGTCATTAACTTCACCAATTTTACTAAAAGGATCTTCTTTTCCCCGCACTCTTGCCCACCAACGGTTAAAATCCTGGCCAAGCGTACCAGTACCTATTTCGCCGAGCCTATATAATTTTCCTAAATCTTCTACTTCAATTACTGTTTCGCTCATAATAACCGCGTTACCTTTCTACAAAATTCAGCACCACCACAAGATTTTTCTTATTATCTATCACTCGTCTTATCTTATACAGTATCTGTGAAAGTCTTTTCCACCTTATTAAAAATAATTGTTCCAATACCAAGAAATAGTAAGGCAACTGCAAAACTGTATGCAAGGTATGCCCAGCTAAAAGTTCCATCGCCAGTAAAAGCATACCGGAATGTTTCTACAACCGGACTCATCGGGTTGGCCATAATCAACCACCTGTAATCTTTAGGCAATCTTGATAATGGATATATTACCGGAGTAGCGAACATGAGCAATTGAATGCCAAAACCAAGCAAGTAAATTAAGTCTCTGTACTTAGTAGTCATAGCGCTTATTATCATTCCCAGCCCGAGTGCCAGTAAACCCATAATTATTATCAGTAGCGGTGTAAGCAGAATCATTATGTTTGGCTGCAAAGTATCTTGAGTAAAATAGTAATAGCTCCATATTAAAAGGAACAAACCAAACTGTATAAAAAATCGAAGAAGGCTTGAAATGATGATAGATACTGGCATAGTAAGCCTGGGAAAATAAACTTTTCCGAATATATAGGCATTATCCCTGAATACCGTTGCAGTTTTGTTGAGGCTATCTGAAAAATAGTTCCAAACAGTAATACCTGATAAATAAAAAATAACCATTGGTATACCGGCAGGAGCCAGGCCTGCGACCCTACCAAATACTAATGTGTACATTATTGTAGTAAGCAGTGGTTGAACCAAAAACCAAATAGGGCCTAAGACAGTTTGTTTATAGTTTGCTATAAAATCTCGTTGAACGAACATC
>DASVST010000565.1:0-11818 GCA_036387965.1 Segetibacter sp.
CTTATTCCTGCGTACACTAAAAGCATGGCGAAAAAGGATAAAAACCGCAGCAATTACATACACCGAAATCAGCAGCCGGTGAACTCCATCCATTGTACCTGGCCTAGGTGTATTTACCCATCCCCAGTTTTCATTATAAATAAAATAACTTGGCGCATTGCTGGCCATATAAACCAGGTAAAACACAACAAACGGAAGGTAAATACAGGTAAGAGAGAAGCGGGTGTGAAAATGTTTTAGGGAACTGTACCTGCAGGCAAAATGAAGTGCAATAGGTGCAAACCCCTGCCAGCCTATACAAAGCATCTGATCCCAAAAACTTGCAGTTTCGGCAGTACTACACAACCTTACTATAGTGTCTTCCGCCTGCCAGAGAACGAGCGCTAATACAAAAAAACCGAAAATGTCAGTTGTTTTCCCTTTAGGGAGAAAGAAGAAAATATAAAGCAGTATTCCTACATTTAATAAAGCAGGAAGAAAGGATAGTAAAGCATGGTAAATATTTTCAGTTATCAAGATATCAAGTTAGTGTGTCGTAATCTGATTCTAAAACTTCCTTAATTATACATTTCTTCCCTCATTGTTTTTACCCTGTCGTCTGCAAGATATTCATCAAACGTCATTAACCGATCAATTATTCCCTTTGGCGTTAATTCTATTATTCGATTAGCAACAGTTTGCATAAATGTATGATCATGACTGGTTAAAAGCACAATGCCTTTGAAGTTAGTTGCACTTTCGTTGAAGGATTGAATGCTTTCAAGATCGAGGTGATTGGTTGGTTGATCTAATACAACTACATTTGGATTTTGAAGCATCATACGACTGATCATACAACGTACTTTTTCTCCTCCACTAAGCACCTTCGTTTTTTTACCAATGTCGTCGCCGCTGAATAACATCTTACCTAAAAAGCCGCGAAGAAAAGGCTCATCTGCATCGGTTACATAAGGTGGTACCCATTGGCGTAACCAATCCATTAAGCTAAGATCCGTTTGAAAGAAATCGTTGTTTTCTACGGGTAGATAAGCAGTGGTTACAGTTGTTCCCCACTCAAACTTCCCACCATTCGCTTCCATCTGACCATTAAGGATCTCGAAAAAAGCAGTTACTGCCAATGCATCTTTACTATAAAAACCAATCTTATCTCCTTTGTTTACACTGAAGGATACTTTATCGAATAGTTTACGACCTTCAACAGCTTTGCTTAAGTTTTCTACGTTCAATATCTGGTTACCCACTTCGCGAAGAGGCGTGAAAATAACTCCCGGATATTTCCTGTTACTTGGTTGTATTTCTTCTATCGTTAGTTTTTCAAGAGCTTTCTTTCTCGAAGTTGCCTGCTTACTTTTAGAGGCGTTCGCACTGAAGCGTGCTATAAAGTCAAGTAAGTCTTTACGCTTGTCTTCGTTCTTTTTATTCTTGTCACTCATCTGGCGAGCCATCAACTGGCTGCTCTCGTACCAGAAGGTATAGTTACCACTAAATATTTTGATTTTAGCCCTGTCGACGTCTGCCACGTGTGTACATACCGTATCTAAAAAGTGACGGTCGTGACTCACAACAAGTACAATGTTTTCGTAGTCTGCTAGGAAATTTTCCAACCAGCCAATTGTTTCAATATCTAAACCGTTTGTAGGCTCATCTAATAGAAGAATATCAGGATTACCAAACAATGCCTGTGCAAGTAATACGCGTACTTTAAAGTTTGCAGGTATATCCTTCATTAAGCTCTGATGGTATTCTTCGTTAACTCCAAGACTGCTCAATAAAGTTCCGGCTTCACTTTCTGCTTCATAACCACCCATCTCTCCAAACTCGCCCTCAAGTTCTCCTGCACGCATTCCATCTTCCTCTGTAAAATCTTCCTTTGCATAGATCGCTTCTCTTTCATGCATTATAGTCCATAGCTTGCTATGACCCATCATCACGGTATTAAGTACCGTTTGCTCATCAAACTCAAACTGGTTTTGCTTTAGTACGGCTAATCTCTCTCCCGGTGTAATTTCAACAGTCCCTTTTGTGGGTTCTATCTCTCCGCTTAATATCCTAAGAAAAGTACTTTTTCCTGCACCATTTGCACCAATAACTCCGTAGCAATTCCCTTTTACGAAACTAAGATTTACCTCATCGAACAATACCCTTTTACCAAACGAGAGGGTGATATTTTTTGCACTGATCATTTTATAAATGTTTGTAAGCGGCAATACCTGAAACCTGCTGCCATATTGTTTTTTCGAGGCGCAAAAGTAAGAAAATCAAGAGTAGGAATAGAATAAAACAAGATGTGTTTAAATAAAAAAATCCGCCCTAAACCTAAGAACGGATTTTCATGTTAGTTGACGATTAATTAGCGACCACGACCGCCGCCTCTTGAAGCACCACCTTTTCCGCCTGAGGATTTCTTACCTGCTGTTGCACTTTTCTTTCCTCCCTTGTTTCCACCTGAGCTTGCCTTGGCTGCACTTTTTGAACTTGCCCCACGGTTGCCACTACCTGATGAACTACCGCCTGCGCTCTTCTTGCCGCCACCTGATGAAGACTTTTTACCAGATGAACTGCTTCCGCCTGATGAAGGTTTTTTACCTGAACTACTTCCGCCAGAGGAGCTTTTCTTACCTGAGCTGCTACCAACTGATGAAGATTTTTTTGCAGCACCTTTACTACCGGATGAACTGCTACCAGAGCTTTTTTTACCATCAGAGGAGCTGTTAGATGAACTCTTTTTGCCGCTCTGAGTTGAACTGCTACCTGAGCTTTTTTTACCACCAGACGAACTGTTGGATGAACTTTTTTTACCTCCACCCGATGAACTCTTTTTGCCAGCTGAAGATTTGTTTCTGCCTGAAGCACCTTTCTTTCCTGAACCCGATTTATTTCCACTTCCACTTTCTGCCTGCTCTGCCATTTCGTTTATGCCACCGCCTACAGCCATCCTGGTAAGAAGTCTGTCTGCTTCATATTCTTCCTGTAAAGTTTCATTTAAAAGGTTTTCTACTTCTTTTAATTGAAGTTCACGTGCAAATGCTTTAGCAGTACCATAACCACAAATTTCATAATGCTCGATCTTTTGAGAACATGATATTATCGCTGCATCCATCACTTCTTCGTTCATGTCTTCCTTCATCATCTTACTGCCTTCAGTAATCAAGCCTTCCATAGCCTTACACTTCTCAGCACCACCGCCAAAGAAACGGGAGACAAGATTGCCTACTGTACTTCCTTCAGAATTTTCACCAACAGGCTCTTCTCCCAGTAACTTCGTTACTTCGTCAAGTCGCTTTCTTTGCCGTTCTGTAATTCTCAAATGCTCAGTTAAAGCTCTTTTCAATTCAGGGTTAGTTGCTCTTTCAATCATCGCCGGCATTCCTTCGATCATTTGATCTTCGGCCGAGACTAAGTCAAGAACTTCATGTCTCAATAAATCTTTGAGATCTTTCATTTTGTCCATAGTTGATAATTTTTTGTTGTATAGATGGTTATGTAAAAATTATGCCGTCTAACTTATTGTTACATGCACATCAAACTTTGGGTTTCTTCTTTACGTTGCTACTAAAGAAATTGAAGTAAACTGAAAATGAAATTGCGAGTAGAAAAGACACTAATGTTACGATATCAATGAAGGAAGTTGAGAAGTTATAACTAGTTATCTTCTCTGCATAATATTCAATAAAAGAGGCTGGAAGATTTCGTTCTCCCAACTTTGATTTAACCTGCCATTGCCAATCTGTAACAGGGCAGTATCCTAAGCCAAACCATAGTCCAAGTATAAACCAGGAAGCAAGTGTTGCCATCGCTAAAATGAAATGCAATTTGCGCGTCTTCTTCCATATCCATCCAAACAGGTTTACAACAATAATTGCAACATGAAAAAGGGTTAGCAACACGTCCAACAGAACTAAAGAATTCATATGATGTGATTACGTTTCTTTTATTTATGAAGAAAACCTTCTTCACTTAACACCTGCCGTATCTTTTGTCGTGTACTATACAACCTGCCAAGAATACCACCAGCAGCCACACTCAGGCTAAAGACTGTTAATGTATAACCATGAAGCCAATAACTGAAAATCCATGTTCTGAAAATTGCAAATAGTAAATACAGCACGAGAATAATTATACCTAACCGATCCATTTTTGTAACAGCTTTACTTGCTTCTGCATTCCAGCTTATTTTATGCATTCTGTGATTGATCAAAAGACCAAGAATAATCCCTATAATAAAACCTGAAACAGGGATGATTGCAGCGACATCATACGTTATCAATTCATAAATAATAATACCTATGATGATGATAAAAAATAGCGTAAGCCTTCTTAGCCTAAAGAGTAGCTTTCGATGCACAAACTTTGTTACTTCTTTTCTTAAGCTTAAGGGCATAACACAAAACACAAAAAATTACACCAAGAATATCTTATGGTATAGTTTTATTATGTATTCAGCATCCCGGTAAAGCAACTAAGCGGGTGAAAAAAAGAAAACGATGGATCTGGACAAAGCGTATGACCTTATTGCAACAAAGCTTAGCTCTTGGATGCGGGAGTTTATTAAGCTGCTGCCGAATATTGCTTTAGCAGCATTAATTCTTGTGCTTGGTGTTTTTGTGGCAAAAATCATTAAAAGACTTTCTGCACGGATTATCCGCAGGGTTACTCATCACGAAGCAGTCAATAACCTGTTTACTTCATTTATTTACATTCTCTGTATAGGAATAACAATTTTTATTGCGTTGAGTGTACTGCAATTAGATAAAGCGGTCACTTCAATATTAGCAGGTGCAGGTATAGCTGGACTTGCACTTGCATTCGCCTTCCAGGATATAGCAGCAAATTTTATGGCTGGAATCTTTCTCACCATAATGCGACCGCTAAAAATAGGTGAGATAGTAAAAACAAAAGACTACATGGGCAAAGTGGTAACGATTAATTTACGTGATAGTGTCATCCGCACTTTCCAGGGGCAACTTATCATAATTCCAAACAAAGAAATTTTTACAAACAGCATTGAAAACTATTCGCGGTCGGGAAGAAGAAGGATCGATTTAAAAGTAGGTGTTTCTTATGGGGATGATTTAGAAAAAGTTCGACGGGTGGCACTTACTGCAGTTAAAAACATGGCAATGCTAATTGAAGACGAGCCACCAAGATTATTCTATGAAGAATTTGCTGATAGCTCGATCAACTTTACCCTTCAGTTATGGATAAACGCTACAGAACAACCCGGCTACCTGGCAGCAAGAAGCGAAGCGATCATGCTTATAAAAAAAGCATTTGATGAAAATAATATTACTATTCCTTTCCCTATACGCACGCTCGATTTTGGTATTAAAGGTGGACAATCTCTTGCAGAAATGAATCATAACAAGGTGCTTCAGTCTCCTATGTAAGAAATTATATTTTAATACGTTACAAGGTTTTACACCAATGAACGAAGCGGCAAATGGCGCAATTGTTTTACCTTCGGCGAATAAAACAACCTTATGGCTTCTACAAAAAAAACGGCTCTTATTACAGGTGCATCAAGTGGTTTTGGACTTGAGTTTGCAAAGCTTTTTGCTAAAGATGGGTATGATGTAGTATTAGTTTCACGCAACCCCGAAAGACTTGCTGAAGTAGCAATGGACTTAAAAGTTGAATACGGTGTAAGAACTGTTATCCTTGAAAAAGATCTTTCTGTACCTGGTTCGGCAAAGCAATTATACGACGAGGTGAAGGACTCACATATTACTGTTGATGTACTTGTAAATAATGCAGGTGTAAGCGAACGCGGTTTCTTTCACGAAACGGATATGGAGAAAGAACTTTCCATTATACAGCTGAATGTTATTTCTGTATTTGAATTGACCAAGTTGTTTTTACGTGACATGGTTGCCCGAAATGAGGGAAGGATTTTGCAGCTTTCTTCTACAGCCGCTAAATCGCCGCAACCTTTGATGGCGGTGTATGGTGCAACAAAAGCGTTTGTTTATTCTTTCTCACAGGCATTGATAAACGAGTTAAAAGATACTAATGTATTTATGACTGTGCTGTTACCGGGACCAAGTGACACTGACTTCTTTCATAAAGCACATGCGGAGGATACACGAGTTTATAAACGTACTAAATTATCAAATCCTAAAGATGTTGCAAGAGATGGCTATAAAGCTTTAATGAAAGGCAAAGGAAAGATCGTTTCGGGGATGAAGAATAAGGTGCAGGTTGCAATGAGTAATGTGTTGTCAAATAATGCCGTAACTGCCGGTACAAGAAAGTATATGGACGAGAAAAAAGAAAGTGCCCGAAGCATAGAGAGAAGAGAAAGAAAAGAGAAGAAGGATCAGAAGAAAAAAGACCAGAAGAAAAAGAAATAATTCAGTTATGCTCGAAGTAATGAATGATGTGCCTCCTCATGTAGTTGGCTTCAGGGCTAAGGGGGAAGTTACAAAAGAGGATTACGAGAACGTTTTAATACCTGCTATAGACAGTGCCGCAAGCAAACATGGAGCACTGCATTTCTTAATGGTGCTGGAAACTGATGTAAGCAACTTTACATTAGGTGCGTGGATGGATGATGCCAAAGTTGGTTTAAAGCATTTTACCAAATGGTATAGAATGGCGATTGTTACCCCTCAAAAAGGGGTTGAAAAGTTTTCTGACTTGTTTGGAATAGTAGTACCTGGTGAATCAAAAGGCTTTTCACCTGATGAACTTGATGCAGCTATCGAGTGGGTTTCAGCGACTGAAAACTAAATTACTCTCCTACTTTATTCAACCTTTCAATAGCTGAAGTGCCAAGCTTAAGCTGAACACCTTTTACGAGGTCATTTAATTGTTCAATTTTTGTTGAGCTTGCGATTGGTGCTGAAACAGCAGGTCGCGTTAGCAACCACGCTAAGGCTACTTGTGCAGGAGTTGCGTTGTGTTCCGCAGCTACGTCTTCCAACGCTTTTACTATCTTAAATCCCTTCTCATTGGTATACTTTTTTACACCACCGGCTCGGGCAGGGTTCTTCTCTACATCTTCCTCATTTTTATACTTACCCGTTAAGAAGCCTGCAGCTAATGAATAATATGGGATGATACCAATGTTGTGCTCGACACAAATAGGCTGAAGATCTTTTTCAATTTCACGATCGTATAAGTTATATAACGGTTGAAGAGTTTGATATGAAGCCAAGCCATGTTCCCTGCTAATATTCAGTGCTTCTGTTAAACGGGAAGCATTATAATTTGAGCCACCTATCGCTCTTACTTTTCCCTGGCTGATGAGCTGTGTATATGCTTCAAATCGTTCATGCAAAGGAGCATCATCAAAATCGAAGTGGGACTGGTATAAGTCTATATAATCCGTCTGCAGTCTTTTTAGCGATTCTTCTACAGCTTGTAAAATATACTTCTTCGACAAGCCCTTTTTACCTTCTCCCATGTCGGAGCCAACCTTGGTAGCAATTATTAGTTTTTCCCTTCCACCTTTTTGCTTTAGCCACTTTCCCATTATTGTTTCTGATTCGCCGCCTTTATTTCCGGGTGCCCACGCAGAATATACATCTGCAGTATCAATGCAGTTGAAACCTGCATCTACAAATTGATCTAATAAAGTAAATGATGTTTTTTCATCGATTGTCCACCCGAAAACATTACCACCGAAGATGAGTGGAGATATTTCGATTCCTGTGCTGCCTAATTGCCTTTGAGTCATAACGCTTTTGAATAGAGACAATAAAATCGTTCCAACAACAGCTTCAGTTTCATGGTAGCAGGTCATCAATTTTCTGCTGAAGATTTAGCACAGTGACTTCATCCATATATCGCTGCCCATTAATAAATATAGCAGGCACTTCCGTTAATCCTCTTTCAACTGCGTCAAGCAGATCCTCACGAACCTGACATGCGTAAGTACCATTTACCATCTGGTCGAGAAACCGCTTATTAGTACTTCCTGCCTCTTTAGCATATTGCTTTAAGCTAATCGTTCCAAGCTTCTTATTGTTCTCGAAAAGCAGGTTGTGCATCTCCCAAAACAAACCTTCCTGCGCAGCAGCCACGGCTGCTTCTGCAGCTTTCATTGCTTTCTGGTGTTTATGAGCCATAGGAAAGTGCCTGAAGTTAATTCTGATTTTTCCTTGGTTACTACTCAACAGTTCTTTTAAAATCTCGTTCAATAAAGCACTTGCAGAACTTTCCTAATCAATGTATGCGATGATCGTAACAGGTGCATTTTCTTGCCCTACGAGAATATCTTTTGTTTGAATTACTTCTTTGTTTTAATCCATCACCATTATCTTTTTTAAATGAAAAAGGGATGGCATTCTTATGCCACCCCTCAATACTGTTACCTTTCCTCACGCCACTTTATGATGCACATCATTTCTAAATACCACCACCCCATCAAATACATCAACAAGCACCGGTTGACTTTTATCTACGTCCCCTGCCAGTATTCTTTTACTTAGCTGGTTCACGATTTCCTTTTGTATCAACCGCTTCAATGGTCTTGCTCCAAACTGCGGATCGTAACCGTTTTCAGCTAAATAGTTTAAAGCATACTCACTAAACTCCAGCTGTATACCACTTTCTGAAACCAATTGCTTTAAGTTTTCCAATTGTATCCTGATGATTCCTTTTATTTCTTTCCTCATCAGCGGCTGGAACATAATTACTTCGTCTATCCTATTCAAAAACTCCGGACGGATAGTTTGTTTCAGCACATTCATTACTTCCCCTTTCGTTTTCTCAACTACTTCTTCTTTATTATCCTCATCTACGTTTTCAAAAGCTTCCTGGATAATATTACTTCCCATGTTGCTGGTCATAATGATGATCGTATTCTTAAAGTTGACTATCCTTCCTTTGTTATCAGTTAACCGGCCATCGTCAAGAACCTGGAGTAACACGTTGAATACATCGGGATGAGCTTTTTCAATTTCATCGAGCAACACAACACTGTACGGTTTACGACGTACCGCCTCAGTTAATTGTCCACCTTCATCATAACCAACATATCCCGGAGGTGCACCAACCAAACGACTCACCGTATGTTTTTCCTGGTACTCACTCATATCTATCCTCGTCATCATATGCTCATCATCAAACAGGTAATCCGCCAATGCTTTTGCGAGTTCAGTTTTACCCACACCTGTTGTACCTAAAAATATGAATGAACCAATTGGCTTTTTTGGATCTTGTAATCCTGCACGGCTGCGGCGAATTGCATCAGCAACTGCTTCAATAGCTTCCTCTTGTCCTACAACTCTTTTATGAAGTTCCTCCTCAAGTTGAAGCAATTTCATTCTTTCGCTCTGCATCATTTTGGTTACTGGTATGCCGGTAGCTTTTGCTACGTTTTCAGCAATATCTTCTGCATCAACTTCTTCTTTAAGTAAACGCTTATGTTCACTAATATCTTCAAGCTTTGCAGAAAAGTCTGCTATTATCTTTTCCTGCTCCTGCACTTTGCCGTAACGTATCTCTGCAACTCTTCCATACTCGCCATTACGTTCTGCCTGTTCAGCCTGGTGCTTTAGGTTTTCTATTTCAGCCTTAGCTGTTTGTATTTTTTCTACGAGATCTTTTTCCTGTTGCCACTTTGCTTTTAATGTATCTCTTTCAACGCTAAGGTTGCTTATATCGATAGCTAATTGCTTTAGCTTGTCTTCATCATTTTCCCTTTTTATCGCTTCACGTTCTATTTCAAGTTGCCTGATACTTCTTTCTAATTGATCAAGTTCTTCAGGCATACTGTTCATCTCGAGGCGAAGTTTTGCTGCGCTTTCATCAATAAGATCGATTGCTTTATCAGGCAAGAAACGATCAGACATATAACGTTGGCTTAATTCAACGGCCGCGATAATCGCTTCGTCCTTTATACGTACATGATGATGTGTTTCGTAACGATCTTTCAAACCACGCAATATGGAAATTGCATCCTCCTTATTCGGCTCATCTATCATCACCTTTTGGAAGCGACGTTCTAAAGCTTTATCCTTTTCAAAATATTTTTGATACTCGTTTAATGTTGTTGCACCAACTGCTCTCAGCTCACCTCTTGCTAATGCAGGTTTCAAAATATTAGCTGCATCCATTGCTCCTTCTCCCCCACCTGCACCAACGAGTGTATGTATTTCGTCGATGAAAAGAATTATTTCTCCTGCACTTTCAGCAACTTCTTTTACTACGCTCTTTAAACGTTCTTCAAATTCACCTTTATACTTTGCACCTGCAATTAGCTGTCCCATATCTAAAGCATAAATTATTTTGCTCCGCAAATTTTCAGGGATGTCGCCGTTCACGATGCGATGTGCTAAACCTTCTGCAATGGCTGTTTTACCTACACCGGGTTCACCTACTAATATTGGGTTGTTTTTACTTCTGCGCGATAAAATATGGAGAGTTCTTCGGATCTCGTCGTCACGACCAATCACCGGATCAAGCTTACCATCGCTTGCAGCATCGTTCAGGTTTCTTGCATATTTCTGCAATGCGTTGTATTGCTGTGATGATGTCTGCGAATTAACGGTAGAACCCTTCCGCAGGTCTTTTATTGCAGCAACCAAACCCTTCTCCGAAAGGCCTGCATCTTTTAATAAACGTGCAACATCATCGGTGCCTTGCAGCAAACCGAGCAGCAAATGTTCAACACTTACAAACTCATCTTTAAATTGCTTGATCGCAGCATTAGCTTTTAGCAATGCATTATTCATATCGCGACTCAAAGCTTGTGCAGGCTCGCCGTTTGAAGTCTTTGGCAACTTCTTTATGCCTTCATCAATTTTATCTTCAACGTAAGAAACATTTACATTGTTCTTCTTTAATAAGAAATCTATCGCACTATCTTCATCTTTAAGCAATGCCTTTAACAGGTGATTGGTTTCAATATTAGGATTGCTATTATTGAAAGCCTCCTGCTGCGCCTGCTGGATGATCTCCTGCGATTTTATGGTATAGTTATTCAGGTTCATTTTTCTGAGAATTTGATTACTCTAATGCAAAACGCAAACCAATAGGAAAATCGAGAATTTATGGCAGATATTTCGGTAGGAACATGAATGAAAGTCAGACCAGATAAGGGTTTCATGTGATTCTGGCCGAATAAAAAAAATTTCCCTGCTTGAATCTTAACTATATTTTCTTCGATATCTACTTTGCTTTAATGACTTTTACAAAAAAGTTGTAATTGAGCAAGACTGCCACACATACTAAGAATATAAAAGACTGGTGTAATGCACTTGGCTTTGAGTATTGTGGTATTGCCAAAGCAGTACAGCTTGATAATGAAGCGAGAAAGCTTGAGAGCTGGTTAAACAAAGGTTTGCATGGAAAAATGCAGTACATGGAAAACCATTTTGATCTTCGTATTAATCCTCAAAAATTAGTTCCCGGAGCGAAAAGTGTTATTACTGTGTTGATGAATTACTACCCGGAAAATCATCAGTTTAGTGAAGGACCCAGAATTTCGAAGTATGCGTATGGGAGCGACTATCACTCTGTGATCAAAGGCAAACTAAAAACACTTCTCCTGAAGATACAAGATGAGATAGGCGAAGTGAATGGAAGAGGCTTTGTGGATAGTGCCCCCGTTCTGGAACGGAGTTGGGCGGTAACAAGTGGTCTTGGGTGGGTTGGCAGAAACGGTAACTTAATCAACAAACAATCAGGCTCATTCTTTTTTATCGCTACGCTAATTGTTGATCTTGAGCTTAAGTATGATGATCCTTATGTAAAGGATTATTGTGGTAGTTGTACAAGGTGTATTGATGCATGCCCAACGGATGCTATCATGGAAAATAAAGTTATTAATGGAAGTAAGTGCATCAGCTACTTTACAATAGAATTGAAAGAT
>DASVST010000566.1:0-3396 GCA_036387965.1 Segetibacter sp.
TTTCCTGGTCATCAGTATCATCATCGACAATAAAAAATGTCTTAGGTTTTGCAAGAACGGCCATTAGGATTGAATATGAGAACGAAGATAATTGTAAAAAGGTCACAAAATAATTCCCGCAAATACTTTCATGATATTTTAAGGTCGGGCTAAATCAGCTAACTTTCTAAACTGAAAGGTTATTAAGTGTCCAAAACAAGAACAAAAAAAGAGCAAACAACTGTTTGCTCTTTTTCATACAAGTTCTAACCTTCAAAAGTTCTACGCTATTTAAAATCTATAGTGCACGAGTGGCAGACTAACTCAAATTTAGTTTTCCTGGCTTTAGCATCTCCTACGGAGGCTGTAAATTTAGAAGGCGAAATTTCTCCTCCAGTCCGTTGGCTGCTATACATTCCACTTACAGTTCGAGCACTTAATGTGCCGCCATATACACTACTTGAACCTCCTATAGCTGCATTTGTCAATGCCCGGTTTTCAAGAGCTTGTGCATCTACTTTCTCGTCACCAGCCTTAGATGTTTTTACATCAGCTTCCTTTTTGTCTTCTTTAATTACCGTTTTTTCAAAGGGTGCAAACACTGTTGAATAATTTCCTTCAAAGGCAACTGAGTAATTCTCGAGGTTCCTGAGAGGAAGCCTTACATCAGCATATTTATTATTTAATTTAATCCTCTCTACAGCGTCCATAATATTGCGGATCTTAACATCAGCATTATTTCCTTCAAGGTCAAGCACTGTATGAAGTTTATTTATACGGAGTTCGCCATACTGCTTTCTGCCTTCAACTTTCTTTATTGACTCGATTGAATAATTATCCCTCTGGCTACGCATGTATACATTATCACCCGTTTCATATTCTATTGTTGATGATTTAGAATCTATATCGAGCTGTTTAACATTCATTGCCCTCAAAGTTCCATTCTCAAACTCAACCTGTGCATCGCTCAGATCACCTAAATTAACAACTGAATACTTTGCCAGTAATGATAGGTCATCAATATTTTGGGCATCAAGATTAGAACTTGTGAGGCTGAACTTAGCTTCTTTATAGTTATCCCTTAAGATGATATCAGATGAGCGATTATCAATATCAAGCTTCACACCTTCGGGTACATAAATGGTTAGCGTACGTTTCTTTGATGCGGTTATTGTTGGTCTTCCCCCTACTATTTTGGTGACGGGAGCTAAGCCATCAACCTCAGTATAATAAGCTTGTCCGTCATGTATAACATTTACACCACTACTGTAACCTGTCGCGCCAACCCACTTGGTTGCAGAAGAAGATCCTCTTGAATTTAGCTCAACCCGGTTTGAAGTTGAACGCATTGTTATACCTGCATTTTCAAACATTTCTGCACCAGTTCCAACTTTTGCACCTTCTTCCACTGCTACTGTTGATATAACTTTCACCTTGCTTTCGCCCCATGTCTTAATATCAATATTGCGTGTAGAATTTACAATGTATATGGTGTTACCTTTCTGGGCTGGAACTTCCATGGTAACCTCTACATCTTTAGTAGCTTTGAAATGTATGGTATCAACCTTATGTCGTTGTGCAGACACCACCAAACTCATTATTAAAGAACACGTTACTAAACAGGCACATTTGGTATTCATCAAAACTAATTTCATTTTATATAATTAAAGATTTATGTAAGTAGGTGATTGCTTTTTTTGAACCTCAGGACTAGTATTCTTCATCCTGTTATTCATTTTATTTATTTCGAACTGCAGTTGTTTTAGTAAAGAGATTTTTTCCTGGTAAATATTGATCATCCTGTTAATGATGTCATCATTGATTCCATTCTTCTTTGTTTCTTCCTTAAGCATCTTTTCGTCGTTTGTCAGATCCTGGAATTCCTTTTTGAACACATGGAAATATCCTGCATCTTCAGCATATATAGGTGTCCCCTTTACTTTCTCAAGTTGCAGGCTTACCATTGTTGCATAGCTCTTATCCATGTCGTTAAAAGCCCTAAGCATCGGATCGGTAGATTGTGCTGGTGCTTTCTTCGCTATTACTTCTTTTTGTGAATTTAAAATTGTTTCAGCACGATAAGGTTTGTCCTGATTTACAGATTCTTTTCTTGCAGGAAGTTGAGCAAGCATTTTTGAAGACTGCTCTTCTTCTATAGGATCTTCATTCTCTATGGGTTTCTTTATTTCTGAAGAAGAAGAAGAATCAATCTTACCCGCAGGAGTTGTTTTTGCAATATCCTGGCTTTTATTAAGTCCACCAGAACTAAATATGTAAATGGCAATTCCTGCCAATAAAATGATACATGCAGCTACCGCCCATTTCACAAACATTGGTATAACCCTCGGCTTTGAAGGATTCAATCTTCTTTCTATCGAGTCAAACAAATGATCTCCAGGCTCATCAGTGTCGAGCTGGTGGCGGTGCTGGTTTATATATTTTTTAAATTCATCCATGTAAAACCTGTTGTTTAAGTAATCTTTCTTTTAATAATTGTCGCGCCCTGTGGTATTGACTTTTAGATGTTGATTCAGATATCTTTAAGATCTCTGCAATTTCTTTATGTGAATAATCTTCTACCACATATAAATTAAACACCTGTCTACAACCTTCGGGTAATTGTTTTATCTCGCTATTAATGTACTCAAAACTGATGTTGTGCATCCAGGAAGCATCATTATCATCAGATCTTTCCTCGTACTGCTCACTTAGTTCGTTCCACTTAAAACCCTTTTTGTTAAACCTGATACATTCACTTACCACTATTCTCTTTAGCCATCCACCAAAACTCAGTTCATCTTTTAACTGGTGCAACTTGTTGAATGCTATTATAAATGCCTCTTGCAAAATATCTTCTGCATTTTCCCTGTTGCCCAACATCCTAAAACAGATATTGAACATAGCTTTAGAAAATTGCCTGTATAGTGCAGCACGGGCATTTGTATCACCGTCGCCTGCATTTCTCACTGTGGCTATAAGTATGTTATGTTCTGGCTCCAAACGTGGTTGCTGTAATTAAGAGTATAACATGGTAAAAAGGTTGGAAAGGAAACTACTTTTTTTTAAAATTCAGCAACTTTTAGAAAGTATGAATGGTACAATAATTATATAAGTTATTCATTCTAAACTCATAAAGCGTAATGAAGCCCACCAGGAGAAATAAATTCATTAACTATCTTTTGACTATTCAAGGTATTTATTCGCTCATAACGGCTTTATGGGGGTTGATTGATATAGAAAGCTTTATGGAAGTAACCGGCCCTAAAACAGATGTTTGGCTGGTAAAAACTGCCAGTGTCTTAATAATACCAATTGCCTTCTGCCTTATTTCTGCGATATACATTAGGAACAGCGTTTTACCTGCTGCCATTGTTGGGTTAACAAGTGCATTAGGGCTGGCATTTATCGACTTTTATT
>DASVST010000567.1:0-12563 GCA_036387965.1 Segetibacter sp.
TTCTTAAAGTCGTACTCTGCAAAGCAAAAATCGCAGAACATGCAAAATGCTTTAGTTGCTATTCCTTTACTTGCAGACTCTTCATCCATGTAACAGCCTACTTCCGACTTCGGAATGCTCCAGTCAATATTTTTTAAATCAAGGAAACCTACTATGTTATTTGTTGAAATCTCAACAATGATGTAGGGAAAGTATGTCTTATCTCTTGCACGTTGGGTAATATCTAAAAGAAAAGATCGGGTGTCTTCCAGTGTTCGTGTTCTTGAAACAGTTCCGGTAAAAAAATCTTCGAGTCTCTTCCTGTTTTTTTCAACAAGTCTGTAATAAGCATCCAGGTCTTCAACAGTTAAAAGCCTTATTGCGTAATTGTCAAAATGCATCTTAATATCCAAGTTGTTTTTGAAAAATTGTGTTTAACTCCATATTACTTCCACTTATAAAAGTAATCAAACGGCCAAACTGCGTTAACTTTTATAACAAAGGCTATAAACATGAGGCCAACAACTTTAAGTACTTTTGCGGCTATGCAAGAAAAGATAAAGGAGATACTACAGAACTTCAAGATAGAGCAGCTAAATGATATGCAATTGGCATCCATTGAAGCAAACCAAAGGGAAAATGACATAATTCTTCTTTCATCTACCGGCTCAGGAAAAACGCTTGCTTTCTTGATTCCTGTTTCTCAAAAGCTGGAGAAAACCAATAAAACACAGGCGCTTATTGTGGTTCCATCAAGGGAGCTTGCGTTGCAGATTGAACAGGTTTTTAGAACTATGAGTACAGGTTTTAAAGTGACGTGCTGTTATGGTGGACACCTTCGTGAAACAGAAGAAAATAATTTATTGCAAGCTCCGGAACTTATAATAGGTACACCGGGCAGGCTTGGTGATCATATTCGCAGGGGAAACATTCATACTGACGGAATAGAAACTTTAGTGCTTGATGAATTCGATAAATCTCTTGAGCTTGGTTTCCAGGAAGAGATGAAATTTATCATCGACTCTTTGAAGAACCTGAAAAAGAAAATACTTACTTCCGCAACAGAAGCGAGTGAGATTCCTGACTTCATCAAATTGAATGATCCTCTTAAACTGAACTTCTTAACAGGTGAAGAAGACACCGCACTTGAAGTAAAAATTTTAAGAAGTGATGATAGAGACAAATTACAAACACTATTTAGTTTGCTTTGCTATCTCGGCAACCGCTCTACCATTATTTTCTGCAATCATCGCGAAGCAGTTGAACGTACGAGTGCTTCACTCTCAGATAAAGGTATTCTCAACGTTTTTTATCATGGCGCGTTAGAACAACGTGAACGTGATGTTGCATTATGCAAATTCAGGAATGGCACATCCAATGTTTTAGTTACAACCGATCTTGCTTCAAGAGGTCTTGACATTCCGAACATCCGTTACATCATACACTATCATTTATCGGCAAACGAAGAAACCTTTACGCATCGCAATGGTCGCACAGCACGAATGGAGGCAAGTGGTACGGCTATTCTAATTATTGGCCCTGATGAAAATGTGCCAACTTATGTTGCTGAAAATACAGCCGAAATTGAATTGCCAGAGACAAATGAACTTCCCGAAAAGCCAAAATGGTCAACATTATTTATAGCTGCCGGAAAAAAAGATAAGGTAAATAAAGTTGATATAGTTGGCTTTCTTACAAACAAGGGACAACTCAAGAAAGAAGATGTAGGGCTTATTGAAGTGAAAGACTTCTTCTCGTTTGTTGCAATTAGAAAAGTAAAAGTGAGTAATGTTTTGCAGCTAATTAAAAACGAAAAGATCAAGAATAAGAAGGTGAAGATTGATATCGCTAAATAGGGTTTAAGTGCTGCTTTGAATTAGTTCAGCAATGTTTTTGTTACCTGCATTTGTATTTCATGGTGTCATCGTTGCGTCGCACACTTCAAGAGCAGTATTGCAATGGTAAGGTTCATCAAAATAAAAGTACTACTACAAATTAAGTATTGTCCAAAGCATTAACAGGGGTAATCTTTGCCTAGATATTAAACCTTCTTACAAAAATTTTACTCAACAAAACAAAAATGAAAAAACAAATTTTGCTTATTGCAGCTTTTACTATTGCAGCAGTTCTACCTTCTTGTGAAAAAGCAGCCGGCCTTTTATTTCAACCTTTTGAATCACCCTTGAATTTCAATGTTGCTCTTAGTTCTTCTGCAGCTGGAGAAACAAAAACTTTGGGAAGCACTGTGGTTAGTTACAATCTGGATTCGGAGATTAAAACGGCAACACAAAACAAATTTGGCGCAGATTTCATCACCCAGATGTATATTAACCAAATCGCAATAAGCCTTACAAATTCTACTCAAACAAACAACCTTAGCAACTTTGAGAGCATTAGCCTTTCAGTTTCATCTAGTGGTGGCACACCTGTTGTTTTAGGTCCATTTGCAATTCCATCTACAGCTACGACTTCACATTCCGTAGCCGTAACTAATAGCCCCAACATACGACCTTACTTTAACGGCCAGAATGTAACTTTTTCTATAATCGGAAAAACAAAGACTGCTACAACAATAACCCTTCAGGCGAATGTTGGTGCAACAATTAAATTCGATAAGTAATATTATTTGGTAACCAAAAAAGAGAGGCTCTCCCTTTGAGAGCCTCTCTTTTTTGCTATTGCGAGACAAATAACTTGTATCTCTACGAAGGATATTTTTTCTGCAGAATTATCTCCGTTCCGTTTATATCTGACAAAATCTTTAGTTCATATCCTGCTTCCTTTGCTCTGTACTTCATATTATATAATCCATTACCACGTACAACTGATGCTGTATCAAATCCTTTCCCGTCATCTTTAACGGAAACATGAACCACGTCATTACTGTTAATTAATACACTTATGTTCTTTGGATTTCCATGCTTCAGTGCATTCTGCAGCGCCTCCTGCATTATCCTGAAAATATTCAGTGCTTCGACTGGAGTTAATGTAATATCCTTAATCAAATCCTCCTGAAAGTGTCTTTGCACATCAGGATAGTTTTGTAACATCTTTTGCGCATATAATATAAAACGGTCTGCAAAATTGGTAATGGTAATTGCATTCTTGTTTAATACCCAAACAGTTTCGCGTAATGAACCGATAATATTCTTTGCATTTTCTGAAACGCTTTCTGCAGATTGCTGCACATCTTTTTCTACAGCTTTTTTGTGTAACTGTTCAACGCTAGCAATCAATGCTGTTGTATGTGCACCAATGTTATCATGCAGATCCCGTGATATTCGTTGTCGCTCTTGCTGCACAGTTTGCTGTATCTCAAGTTTAAGAAGCTGCTTTTTAAATTTCTGTTTATCATAAATGCGAACCAGCGCAATCAGTAAAACGGCAAGGCTTAAAACTGCAAAAGCTTTAAATAATCCGGTTTGCCAAAAAGGTGGTGTAATAACTATATATATAAATTTCTTATAACTAATATCCTTATTAAAACGGCTGCTGGCAGTATATTCAAAGGTGTACTTGCCGGGAGGCAGTATATATCTTGCATTACCCGTATTGCCTGCATTCACCCAATCTTTATCTATACCAATCATTTTATATTGATAATTGTATACATCAGGATTGTACCATCCTTTCGCGATAAATGAAAATGATATGACGTTTTGGGTATAAGGTAATTTTATTCGTGTAAGATTCCAGGAAGCTGTATCGCCACGCCAGTCTTCCTCCATAACTTTTATATTCGACATCACGATCTTTGGCTTTTTTTCGATCGATGTTAATATACCGGGATCAAAACTGTTCACGCCATTTAAGCCGCCAAAAAACAGTTCTCCATCTTCCGATTTTGCTGCGCTATTTCCGTTAAACTCACTGCCCTGCAAGCCATCAGAGGCATAAATATTTACTACATTATCATCGGCGGTCAGGCACGAAATACCTTTGTTGGTGCTGAACCAAATGTTGTTAGCTTCATCGGCTAACAGACTGTAAATTGTTTCATCTGCAAGCCCGTCAGTTTTTTTATAAATGCGCAAGACTGCGCCGGTATTTGCATTCAGCTTGTATAAACCCGCTTCAGTTCCCATCCACATAAACCCTGCTTTATCCTGTAAAAAACACCTAGTGATTAAATTTTCTTTTAAGTGAACTACCGTTTCCTCTTCAAAATTCTTCCCTTTTAATATTGAGTATTTTCCTGTGGCACCCGCCCACAATTGCTGTTTAGTATCGAGCCATGCACATAAAAAAGACCTGTTAGATAGCAGTGGTTCAAAAACTGTTTTTTGATTTCTGTGATTCACTTTCATTAAACCTGATGTATGTAATAGCAATGCAACATTATCTGCAATGGGTTGAATGGTGGAGTAATAGGCTATTTCAGGAGTTTTAGAAACTGGCGTAAGATTCCATTTCACTGCATCTAACAAGTAAACTGAATACTCACTTGGAACAAATATCAAATACTTAAAAGGTGCTATTTTAAGGATGCTGTTTACTTGAGCAAATGGTCTATGTGGAGGCAGTTTTAGACTGAACTGTTTTATAAGATGTCCGGCAGTGTCAAAAACAGAAATGCCATTAAACAACGTGCCTGTTATTACCAGGTTGGCTGCCTTGTCAGCATAAATGCAGCGCGTGACATTTTTTTGCATGTCTGCAACCCCGTAATATTTTATCTGGAGCTGGGTGAAATTTATCTTTTTCAAACCTTCTACCTGCGACACTACCCACAAATGATTAAAATCATCCATCATGCAGGAATTTATATAACCCCATGGGCTTACAAAGGGCTTTCCTTGCTGATTTACCATTCGGTATAAAAACTTGCCTGATTCTGCATCAAGCACATACAACTCGTTACCTATGCCGGCAACAAAGAGGTTTTGGTATAAATGGTTTAATGATATGTTGCTGACTTTTTTGGGATCGAGAGATGGAGGATAATGACTAAGAAATTCAGTGACACCCGTAGCAACATCTGCCATAAACATTCCCTTTGATGTTAGTAGAAGAAGCTTATTGTTTGTTAAAGGATAAAAATTAAAGATGATGTTTGCTGCATCAGGAAATCTATAGAGATGCTGAACTTTTTTATTCTTAAAATCAACTTCTGCAAATCCTTTGTTGCTATTAAAAAATATAGTGCCCGTGGGGCTTTTCTTATAGTTTTCATCTCTAGGTATCAAGTTTTTCGGTAGATTAAATGTATCAGAAACCGCGTAATTCGATTTATTTATCCCGATAAACCCCTGCGTAAAGACTGACCGGCACCATACCAGATTCCCGATCTCAATCACAGGCATCTGAGGATAACCTCCATAAACACTGCCATGTGATAATTGCTTCAAATCCTTATCAGCATTTTTTAAAACAGTTTGAAACTTATTGGTAATGCTGTTATATGAGCTAATCCCCTGGTTATAGCTTAGCCAGATGGTTCCATCTTTTAATTTGAAAAAACGTGTATGATTATTTTGAGGTAAACCTTTCTGTGGTTCAATAGTTTCAAAGTTTTGACCGTTAAAGCGCTGTAAGCCTGCGCCACTGCTTAACCAAATAAAACCACTATTATCTTCTACAATATCTACTACTTTGTTAACCAATAATCCTTCATTTACAGTATAGCTCTGGCTGCTAAATTCTTTAACGGCCTGGGCAGTTACATCCCCGCACAGTAAAAGCAGAATGAGAAGCGGGAACCTACGCGCCTTAATATGTAAGAAATCTGTCTTCAACACCATGAACTGTTATAAAAATTAAACACAATTGAAGATATGAATAGAAATCTTCGAAACAGATACATGGAGTGTTTGTGGTAAAAAAATGCAAAGTGGTAACCAATAATGATTTGGAACCAAAGATGTGGAAAAGAAATTCAGGAAATGTATCTCTTAATATGGGGTAAGGCAATAGCTCTCCGGTTTTCTATATAAATTCTCTGGTAATTTTCGGCTGGCTGATTAACGAACTTGTATTTTACCATCTTTTTTTACTTACATCCTCATACCTTTGCAGCTTCATTTGGAGCAGGTATTTAATAAATTACACATTGTACTTTTTTCAGTTTCTGCTCCAAACCTTACGTCATAAAATACTGAATTCTCTATGAACATATTCGAACAACAGGCAAACGAATTCCAGGAAAGGCATATAGGACCGAACGAACAGGAAGCGACTGAAATGCTGAAAATCATCGGCGTATCATCTGTAGAAGAACTGATAAACAGAACCGTTCCAAAGGATATACGATTACAGGAGCCACTGAAAGTTGGCGGACCTGTGAGTGAGCATGAATACCTGAACGAGCTAAGGAAAACAGCATCAAAAAACAAGGTTTTCAAAAGTTATATCGGACAAGGATATTACGATACAATTACACCTACTGTAATACAACGTAATTTATTCGAAAACCCGGGATGGTATACACAATACACACCATACCAGGCAGAGATTGCGCAGGGTCGTTTGGAGAGCTTGTTAAACTTTCAAACCATGGTTAGCGACCTAACCGCACTGCCAATTGCCAATGCATCTTTACTTGATGAAGGAACAGCTGCTGCTGAAGCAATGGCAATGCTCTTCAACCACAAAAACAAAGCAGACAAGATAACTGCGCCTAAGTTTTTTGTTGATGAAAAGATATTTGCACAAACAATAGATGTTTTGCAAACACGTGCAACACCTATTAAAGTTGAAATTATAACTGGCGATTATACATCAGTTCAATTAGACGACACGTACTTCGGCGCAATCATACAATATCCAAACAGTGATGGTTCTGTTGAAGACTATCGTGATTTCATAAATAAAGTACATACGGTTAATGCTCATGTAGTAATGGCTACAGATCTCCTGGCTCTTACCTTGCTTACGCCTCCAGGTGAACTAGGTGCTGATATAGCGATCGGCTCAGCTCAACGCTTTGGGGTACCAATGGGGTTTGGCGGACCGCATGCTGCTTTCTTCGCTACTAAGGATGATTTTAAACGCAGCATTCCGGGAAGAATAATAGGGGTTAGTATTGATGCGCAAGGCAATCGTGCTTTACGTATGGCTTTGCAAACGCGGGAACAACACATTCGTCGAGAAAAAGCGACTTCTAATATTTGTACTGCACAGGCTTTGCTTGCGAACATGGCAGCCATGTATGCGGTTTACCATGGAGCGGAAGGTTTAAAAGCAATTGCAAAACGAGTGAGCATGCTAGCACATTCACTCAGTAAAGAATTACTCGAGATGGGTTTTGTTCAGCATAATAAATCCTACTTCGATACTTTAAAGGTGCACGTTGAAGATGTAAATGCTATCAGGCAACTTGCCGAAGCTCAAAATATCAATTTCCATTACACAGATGATCATCACGTTGGAATTTCTGTTGATGAAACAACCGCCCAATGCGATGTATTAAACATACTACACATCTTCGCTTCAACTAAAGGAATGGGCGATGCAGGAGTTATGTTTGATTATGATACCAATCTTGAAAACATTCCATCATCGTTAACAAGAACGTCATCTTACCTCCTTCACCCTGTGTTCAATACGCACCATAGCGAAACGGAAATGATGCGTTACCTGAAGAGTTTAGAAAACAAAGACCTGAGTCTTGATAATTCTATGATCCCTCTTGGTAGTTGTACAATGAAACTAAATTCTGCAACCGAACTGATACCGGTGAGCTGGCCTGAGTTTTCAAAGATGCATCCGTTTGCTCCTACTGAACAGTGGGCGGGCTATCACGATATCGTTGTTGAACTTGAAAGCTGGTTAAGCAACATAACGGGCTTTGTCGCAACATCACTTCAACCAAATAGCGGTGCACAAGGTGAGTACGCAGGTTTACTTGCTATTCGTGCTTACCATGAAGACAGAAATGAGGCACATAGAAACGTAATCCTGATCCCGATATCTGCACACGGAACGAATCCTGCAAGTGCAGTAATGGTCGGCTTCAAAGTAGTAGTTACAAAATGTGACGAAGCAGGAAATATTGATGTAGAAGATCTGAGAAAAAATGCGGAGAAGTATAAAGGTAATCTTGCAGGGCTAATGGTTACGTATCCATCAACGCATGGTGTTTTTGAAGAAAGCATTAGAGAGATCTGCAGCATCATTCATGATAATGGCGGACTGGTTTATATGGATGGAGCAAACATGAATGCACAGGTTGGATTAACATCTCCGGGAAGCATTGGGGCTGATGGTTGTCACTTGAACCTACATAAAACATTTGCTATCCCGCATGGTGGCGGCGGACCAGGAATGGGTCCTATCTGTGTAAACGAAAAACTGGCTCCTTACCTACCCGGTCATGTCAACATAAATAAGAAAAGCAAATCAGCAAATGCTGTTAGTGCTGCGCCTTATGGAAGTGCGAGTATTTTGTTGATCAGTTATGCTTACATAAAATTGTTAGGCGCTAACGGCTTAAGAAGAGCAACTGAGTATGCGATCTTAAATGCAAACTATATGAAGGCAAGATTGGAGAAGCATTATAAGATATTGTACAGTGGAAAAAATGGCACGTGTGCTCATGAATTTATCGTTGATCTGAGACCGTTCAAGAGTGTTGGAATTGAAGCAGAAGATGTTGCTAAACGTTTAATGGATTATGGCTTTCATGCGCCAACGCTAAGCTTTCCTGTAGCAGGAACGATTATGATCGAGCCGACTGAAAGTGAGCCTAAAACAGAGTTAGATCGCTTTTGTGACGCGTTGATAAACATTCACGAAGAGATTGCAGCTATTGAAAGTGGATCGGCAGATAAGACGGATAATGTGTTAAAGAATGCACCGCATACGCTGCAAGTTATTACTGCTGATGATTGGAATCATGGATATAGTCGCCAGGCGGCAGCTTACCCTCTTGCTTATGTAAGAGAAAATAAATTTTGGCCTTCGATCAGCCGTGTTAACAATACACATGGAGATAGAAACCTGATCTGCACTTGTGAACCAATCGAGTCTTACCAGGAAGCAGGCGTGAATTAAAGAGGTGAAAATCAAACTAAAAATCCCGGCATTTACGCCGGGATTTTTTTTGCACGATTATTAAAGATTAATCAATTCAAATTGTGTTCAAATTTCATTTCATACCAAACATTCCATCGCTTGTAGGTTACAAAAAATTTGTCAACCTTGTAAAACTTGCAAAGAATGTCGTTGTTCTTACTTGAGAATTTTTCGAAGTGAGTTGTTTTCCAGGATTCCATAGTTTTAGAGTTTAGGATTATGACTACTAATTTATGTGATTGATAAAGGAAAAAAAACGTTTTAATAAATAATTAAGTCTTTGTTGATAACGGAAAGTATTGTTGTAAAGTATGCACATCCGTACAAATTATTGAGAAAGATTGCAGAACTATGACTAGCAAAAAGCGTGTACAGTATCAGATTGATAATTTATGCCTGTAGGTTATAAGCACAATTATGATAATAATTGAAAACAGTGTTCCTATAGGTAAATACCACAATGTTAAAAGAGATATGATCAAGCCAAACATGTAAGCCCACTGGTGATTAACCCAAAGAGAACAAAGCCATAGTAACCAAAGCAATCCAAATACTATGAACATTTGACCAAGCTTAACTACATTTACATCAAGCCTGTTAAATAGATACGACCAAGGGCCGGGTTTTTCAGGACCAATATATTTACCTCTTAACAACACATAAATACCATCTATTAGCATATAGCCACCATTGAGAAACGCAAGTATGGAGATGAAGATTTTCATTTGTTTATACTAAAAAGAAAGTGCGACTTCTGTTCAGCAATTGTAAAATTGGTATCGCTTCATGCTAATATAAACTATATCAGGTGAATCATTAAGTCGACAATGTAGCTTTCTTCATTATCATCTATCTTCAGGGTATGTTTGCCTGGATACTGAAGCTGCAGTCTTTCCCGGATGTTCTGTAACCCTATTCCTCCTTCGGTATTTACAGATGATACCTGTTTGTTTTTTACATGAAGTTTTAACTGCTGTTCAGTTGCTGAAATATTAATGATGATTTCAGATCGCTCATTAGGATTAACACCAGGTTTAAAGGCATTCTCTCTAAATGTTACAAGCAATAAGGGGGCAATTTTCTTATGCTTGAAATCACCTTCTATAATGGCGCCAACTTTTACAGTATTTCCTAAACGTGCTTCCTGCAACCAAATGTAGTTCCTGATATAACTGATCTCTTTTTCAAGGTCTGTTTCATTCTCGTTTGCATCTTTCATTGTAAACCGCATCAGCTCAGATAACTGCACAATTGCATCAGCAGCCTTATCATCCTTCGCGATGATTAAAGAGTAAATACTATTTAAGGTGTTGAATAAAAAGTGCGGGTTTATCTGCGCTCTTAAAAACTGCAATTCTGTGTAGAGTTTTTTCCTTTCTATTTCGTGCAATTGCTTTCTATGATGAATATTGATAGAAACCAGAATACTCAAGGCAAACAAGAGAAGGTTGTAATTGCGTCCAAATAGAAATGGCATATCGCCGGGAGGTAACTCACGTGGCGGAGGTGGGTCTTGCCTGAAATGAGGCGGCGGTCCGGATCTCTCACGGGGCGGCCTATTTGGCTTGCCAACTAAATTCACCGGTAGTAAAATAACTATCCAAAGGCAACAAGCTATTGCTATAAAGTATAAAAGATAACGCCTGTTATTGTACAGCAATGGCATTAACCTATAATAATTTGTATAGGTAAATGCTATAAGTAATATAAAAGATACCAAGTGAATATAATCACCCGGATGTGAAAACATTGTAGTTATGTTGGGAAGCCCGGGGAAATAAAAAAGATAAGGTAATATGTAAAGCAAAATCCACCCGAGAGGATGTGTGATATATTTATACCTCTGATATTTCATTTAAGGAGCACGAAATTAACGTTATAATTTACCTGCAAAGAAAACAATGAGGTAGAACCCATAAATCTATCGGGCAACGTTACTAGCTCATGTCGTTCTAACCAATCTGAAGTTTACCGGCTCACCATTAATGGTATATGTTCCTGTTACTGTTTTAGGCAGTTTCCTGGCACCTGAAGGAAGATTTATTTTAATATTTCTTTTTACGTTGTATCCTGCTTTACTATCATACAAACAAAGCTTTTGCACTTTAGGATTTTCATCTTCGGCGCAATTACTGAAATCAGCTGTAGTTTTTCCTGTTATCATTTTTGCAGTGCTTCCACCATGTTCTGTTGCGTAGTAAAATTCTATTTGTGATATTCCTATTTTACCCGTGTATGTAATTTGTCTGGCGGTCTTTTGCGCAATTAATTTAGTTGAAAGTATCAGGAGGCAAACCAATAGGAGGTTCTTCATTAGTGCATTAATTGTTGTGTGATAACTACAATACCAATGCCAGCATATGTTAGTCATGCTGAGGTTTATTCAGCATCTCCTGGTTTGGTTGTATGAGCACAACAAGAATCCCGAGCTAAATTACCAATCATAATTGTACTTCAAATCTCAGGATGACGTAGGAGTTTGTTCGTCATACTGAACTTGGTTCAGCATCTCCTCGTATAACATAACAAGCGAAAAGCTTTAAGACGTTGGTGGAAGCTGTTGAAACTTCTGTGATGCAGTCTGCATTTTTGATTCAACAAGTTTTAACGGTAGATGCAGTATGTCTGACACTTCATTTAAATTAAGGCCTCTATAATAAACCAACGCCAGTATTGTTTTTTCCAGCAAGGGAAGCCTCTCCATAAATGCACGTAGTGTTGGATTGTTAATACCTAAAGCCCTGTTACTTGTATTGTTGATGCTTAGTGAATTGCTAGAAATCAAATCTTCAATAGCGAGGTTTCGGCCAATGTTTAATAATAAAATAAATACGTTGTGCTGTTTAGTGGTATACGTTTCAACACTCTTCGATACCTCTGTGAATAATTCCTGCAAGATAGACTCTGCTCTAATAGTATCCGGTACTAGCTTAATTATATAAGCTAGTAAGGCGGGGGCATAAACATGAAACATGTTTATAATAGAAATCTCCTGTTTTACAGGGGCACTTCCTTTGTTTTCTTGCATAAAAGGTTGAGTCAGCATTACCGGGTAGTAATAAACAACACAAAAAGTACACCCTTAAGAAACAACGTGTTAGAAAGACAAGGCGTTTAAATATTTGTAACTTCCCTTTATAAAACCTGAAACAGCGTGTAATTTTTTTTCTATATGTGTGGGGAAAAATTGGTGCATTATCCTGAAGTGCAGATAGCGGAAGCAGCGACAATAGATAAAAATGCCTAACCTATAATATCGATGATAAGGTACTTTGTAATTTACTATAGTGAACAAACTTTACATTATCCCGGTCCACCTTGTTTGATAGCGACTCACCGGAGCCTGTAACAACAAATTTTGTTCGAAGCAAATGGTGATCAATTTCTTGCAAGATATTATGCATTTTAAATTCTTGATTTGGCGTAAGATAAGTAAGTAATAAGTCAGGCTTTTTCTCTTTGGCCATTTTGAATATGTTTTCCTGCGGAATATTTGTCCCCAAATACAACACCTTCACTCCATATCTTTTAATTACGTAAGCTATATAAAGCAGCATCAGATCATAATGTTC
>DASVST010000568.1:0-3664 GCA_036387965.1 Segetibacter sp.
ATGCAAGGGAGTTAATTGACGGCAACAGGTGGGAGGCTGTTATCGCACACGAACTTTTTCACCAATGGTTTGGCGATCTTGTTACTACAGAAAGCTGGGGCAATTTAACGCTGAATGAAAGTTTCGCTAACTATAGTGAAGTACTTTGGAATGAATATAAATATGGCAAAGATGCTGCGGAAGATCATGCTCTTTCTGATATGCTTGGTTACCTTGGCAGCAACAGTCAAAATAAAGATTTAGTAAGATATTATTACAGGGATAAAGAGGACATGTTTGATGCCGTAAGCTATAACAAGGGTGGACACATTTTGCATATGTTGAGGAACTTTGTGGGAGACTCTGCCTTCTTTAAATCACTGAATTTGTACCTGACAACCAACAAGTTTAAAACAGCTGAAGCAGACCAGTTACGCTTAGCATTTGAAGAGATCACTGGCAGAGATCTTAACTGGTTTTTTAATCAATGGTATTTTGGAAGTGGTCATCCGTCTCTCGACATAAGTTATGGCTACAACAATGCCACCAAGACCTCAAGCGTGTTTATTATGCAAACGCAGGCTGGCAATAAAATCTTTAATCTTCCTTTTGCCGTCGATATTTACAATGGCGCAAACAAAACGCGCCATAATGTTTGGCTGAATAGATTATCCGATACTTTCAACTTTAAAGTATCTGCAAAGCCTGACCTGATTAATGTAGATGCCGATAAGGTCTTACTTGCTGAAAAGAAAGATAATAAAACATTGGCGGAGTTTATTCACCAGTACAGGTATGCAAAAAAGTACCTTGACCGTAGAGAAGCTATTGAATACGCCGGCAGGCATTTAGACCAGCCTGAAGCGAAGGCATTAATAACAGAAGCTTTAAATGATCCGTATAGTAAACTAAGGGAACGGACTTTAGCAATAGTTCGTACAAGACCTGTCGATGAGTCTACAATCAATAAGGTTCTTGCAATTGCAAAGACAGACCCTTATCGCACAACAAGGGCTGTAGCGATAGATGTTTTAAGCAGTGCTTCAAAGAATAACCATACTGACTTCTATCTTGCTTCAGTTAAAGACTCATCTTACTCGGTAGCAGGTGCAGCTTTGGAAGCTCTAATTAATATTGATGAAGCTAAAGCAATGAGCTTATTGCCGGAGTTGAGAAAAGATGCAAAAGGCAGGTTGGCTGAAGCTTTGAAGATGGCTGAGGTTTTAATGAAGGGTGATGATGATTTCGACGAAATGACAACTGAGTTCGATGCTGCAAGTTTGTATGACAGGGCGCAGATCTATGGTGATTACATTTTGTTTTTGGGTAATGTTCATAATACTGCAAACTTTAAAAAAGGTGTAGACAAGATTATCGAGTTCAGAGAAATTATCGCTGGTTTCTCTGCCGAAGCAAAAACTGCAATTAATGAGGAACTCACATCTATAATGAAAAAAAAGAAAGCTTATAGAAGTAAGGCGAAAGACACTGCGGCAATTGATGAGCAGATAGCTTATTTAGATAAGAAGATTAAAAGCTAAGTGTTACTGCAAGGGAAAGTCCATCAATTATTTGATGGACTTTCCCTTATTAAAGAGGTTGAAGTACTTGTTGCCGATGAACGAACTGCGTCGCAACTATGTTTAATAGTAGAACAGTAGTTAGGCTCCTAATTATTTTACCAGCTTCCCCCAGCACCACCACCGCCAAAACTACCGCCGCCAAAACCACCGAAACCACCGCCTGAGCCACCACCAAAACCGCCGCCGCCACCGCCGCCAAAAAATCCGCCACCGCCTCTTCCGCCACCAAGCAGGTGTCCAAGTAAGGCTCCGGTTGCAACATCGCGATACCCTCTTCGACTCATCATACCCCCACCACGACCACCGCCGCCACGACCAGCAAGCATCATAATTATAAAAAAGATAATGATCACCCCAAGCAAACTACCACCGCCAGACTTACCTTTTTTAGTTCGGTAACCTGCAGGTGGTTTGTACTCACCTGCGGCAGCCTTCATTATTGCTGTTGTTCCTAAATCAAGACCTTTGTAAAAATCGTTTTCTCTAAAGTTTGGTCTTATTTCATTGTCGATGATCGATTTTGCAGTTATGTCAGGAATAGCACCTTCCAAACCATAACCTGGCGCTATAAATATTGACCTTTCATTTTTGGCGATTAAAATGATAACACCGTTGTTCGTTTTTTTATTACCAACGCCCCATTCTCTTCCAAGCTTTGTGGCATAATCAACCGGCGCATAATCTTCTGTTGAAGCAACAATAACGATTGCTATCTGGTTGCTGGTGCTATCGTCGTATGCAACAAGCTTTTGCTCTAATGTTGCAATTTGGTCGGGAGTGAGTGTATTGGTAAAATCGTTCACGAGCCTATGAGGGTTAGGTCGTGGCGGCACCTTTTGAGAGATGCCCATAGAAGCAAAACCTACCAATAACAATGTAATTAAAAAGCTCTTCATATAAATTAGAAAATCCCGCCGTAGCGGGATGATTAATTACCAAATATTATGTCGTCCGACAGCTCATTCTTATCATCTCTTTCGTACGGAAACTGTTCAGTTAAAGCCTGCCCAATATCCTCTACAACTTCACAAATGCCACCGGTATAATCATGCTTTGTAAAAGCCGAAAGAATCTTTTTTGCTTCCTTCGTCCAATACTCCTTTCCTAGTCTTTGATAAATTCCTTCATCAGCAAAAAGTGCCAGTTGGTGGTCGTCCATCGCCATGTACAGTAGAACAGCGTTCCTGTCGTCAGTCTTCTCCATCTTCTGGTCAAAAAAAACTTCTTTTGCCCTATCTACCGGATCAACATAACTGCATTTGCTTTCTATAAACACACGGATCTCTCCACTCGTATGGCTTTCTGCCTTTTTAATTGCAGCAACCATTTGCTCCTGTTGCTCAGGCGTAAAAAACTGTCGCTTCTTCTTTGTAAAAGGAAATATTCCCAACTGTTACGAATTAATTTATTTGGTACGGGCACCTGTATTTCATAGCATCATCGTTGCGTCGCAATCACTTCATCTGCATTGCTAATGGCAACAGTTTAGAATTTTACTTCAGGAGCTCTTTCACTTCCAGCTTCAGCGGTAAATCCTACTCTTTGCTTAAAGCCCATCATACCTGCAAAAATATTTGTAGGAAACTTTCTCACCTGTGTGTTATACGCAGCAACAGCATCATTGAAATCATTTCTTGCTGTTTTAATCCTGTTTTCAGTTCCTTCCAACTGCGCTTGCAATCCTCGGAAAGCATCATTTGCGCGAAGGTTCGGGTAAGCTTCAGTAACAACCATCAAACGACCTAAAGCCTGCGATAGATTTCCTTGAGCCTGTTGAAATTCCTGTATTTTTTCCGGGGTAAGATTTGTAGGATCAACTTTCATTTGCGTAGCAGATGCTCTTGCGTTTATTACATCTGTAAGTGTACCACGCTCAAAAGCAGCTTCACCCTTTACGGTATTTACCAGGTTTGGTATAAGATCGGCACGACGCTGGTAATCACTTTGCACTTTGTTCCATGCGTTCTTTACAGTTTCATCCTGTTGAACAAGACCGTTGTATTGTCCGCAACCACAACCGCCTAAAATAAGTACAGCTGCCAAAATTATTATTAGTGTAAGATTCTTTGAGTTCATTTTTCTTTATTTTTTGGAACGCAAAT
>DASVST010000569.1:0-12920 GCA_036387965.1 Segetibacter sp.
CAATGCTCCAGGCACGTCTTGAAATACAGGAGCAGACTTTTAATAACATCAGCCGCGAAATTCATGATAATGTTGGCCAACTGCTAAGCTTAGCTAAAGTACAGGTTAATATAATTGATCAATCGGAGAACACCGACAAGAATATGTTGTTTGAGCTTAAGCAAAATATTGGTAAAGCGCTTATTGATTTAAGGGATATTGCAAAAAGTCTTTCGGGCGAAAGGTTGATACTGATCGGATTGGTACAAACCCTTACGCAGGAAATAGACAGAATTAACAGGAGCCGGTTTTTAAATGCATCACTTACCGTTACCGGTGAGGAGCGTAAGTTTAATGAGCAAAAGCAACTTATAATTGTGAGGATAGTACAGGAAGCGCTACAAAACATAATAAAACATGCCGAAGCAAATGGCGTTGAGATATCAATTAATTTTGCAGCTAGAATGCTGAGGGTAAATGTCAGAGATGATGGTAAAGGCTTTAGCACAGAGGAAAAATTAAATACTCCTACCGGCCTGGGGCTTCAAAATATCATTAACCGCGCGGGTATAATTGGCGGTAAAGCTGAAATAAAAAGTACTCTTAGTGAGGGTACGGATATAACACTAACAATACCCTATGAGTAATACGAGGTATATTGCGATCGCTGATGATCATTCACTTTTTCGCAAAGGATTAATATCTCTTATTGATTTCTTTCCAGATTACGAAATCTTATTTGATGCTGCTAACGGTGATGAGTTTATTAAGATGCTAAAGCCATCTTCGTTGCCAGATATTGCGTTACTTGATATTAATATGCCTGTAATGGATGGTTACCGAACAGCGGAATGGCTTCGGGTAAATTATCCTAAAGTGAATGTGCTTGCACTAAGCACGATGGAGGATGAAACATCCATTATCAAAATGATAAAACATGGAGCTAAAGGATATGTTTTAAAAGATGCAGAGCCTGCTGAGCTTAAACTTGCTTTCGATGAAATACTGACCAAGGGTTTTTTTTACAATGACCTTTTAACAAAAAAAGTAATGCAAACCATCAACCTGTTAACTGATCAAAAAAGCGAGATGCATACATTATTAAGCCTCAGCTCAAAAGAAATCGAATTTCTTAAACTTGCATGTACAGAAAAGAATTACCATGAAATAGCGAACGAAATGTTCTTAAGCCACAGAACAATAGATGGATATAGGAATACTCTTTTTAAAAAGCTTAATGTTACAACCCGTGTAGGACTTGTAATGTATGCGGTAAGAAATAAGATAGTTACTGTTTAAAATGCAGGGCCAGATGACCTGTTTAGAAAGCTCCTGCAATATGTACTGCTGATACAGATTGCATCCACGAAAAAACAATAAGTGCAAGCAGATAATTTTCTTCAGTGGGTTTGTCTATTAGACCAATTTGAACCTTTATTGAAGTTCCCGTACTGATCTCAATTAAAGATGATCTTGTATTAATCTGGTAATTAACCTTTTCGCTAAGTTCATTTAAAATTAAATGCCCTGATGTCTCTCTCCATGATCCTTTTGATACTGCTCCGATTTCGCTGCCATAAACATTCCTTATCGCGAACCTTCTTGCTATAAAGGAACCTTCATCTAATACATATACTCCATAATGTTCATTAAATCGCATCCTAATACTCTGCTGAATGCGGCTATACTTAAAGGTAATTTTTTGACCATCATCAGCAATCAACTCAAACTCTGTAGTATGATTACCTGAGGGTTGAAGAGTCCAGTTCATAGCTGTTTATTTAGGGAGCAATTTGACGGCAAAGTAGTTTGCTTCCTTCATACCACAAATAAACCTACAATAAACTAATTAACAGGTTTTCCACTGTTAATCAACTATTTATAAACATTATGATTTATTAGCCATTGTTATTAATTCCAAGATTTCGGGATCCTTGCTTCCGGTACGCTTAGCAGTCTGCAGATATTGTTGAAACCTGGATAAGTCCTTCTCCTTGTAAGCTATCATTGCCAATTCCTTGTTTACATCAATATTTCCGGGGCGTATTTTATACTCCATCAACGCATACTTTTTTGCTTCGTTTAATTTGTTCATTTTCAAATAAACTGTTGCAAGTTCTAACGAAACAAGATGCCCTGATTCCTCGTCTTCTTTCAGCATTTCCAAAACCTCGGAATATTTTGTTTGTGCTTTTTCAGTATCACCTTGAAGAGCAAATATTTCGGCCATTTGCTCATGAAATGAAAATTCTGGTAGCACTGCTGCCGCAGAATCTAATAGTGCAAGCGCACCATCGTAGTTTTTCTTCGTCTGCTCTATTTTAGCAAGACCCGCAAGCGAAAACGCATAGCTTGGACGCAGGTTAAGATTAATTCTGAACTCCTTTTCTGCTTTAGCTAAGTCCCCTGTTTTTAAATATAGATCGGCTAACGTATTCCTGCTCCAGCATTGTGGCTCTGAACCTGGTAAGCCAGCCTGCACAGCTAACTTCATTGCTTCAATAGCTCCTTTATAATCACCAAAAATCTCTCTTAAATAAGATGCCCTTGAATATGACTCTAAAGATGGCTTTAGTGCCTGCATTTTATCAGAATTTGCAATTGCCTGATCGTAATCTCCTAATTCTACATTCGCATCTACCAATAAACCATAAGCATAAGCATTGTTTGGATTGATAGCTTTTGCTTTTTCTGCTAACTCTTTGGCTTCTGTAAACTTATGCTGAGATAGTTTTACTGAAGCTTTAAGAATGGTAGCGTCATAGTTATTAGGATCAACCAGTAAAGCGCCGTTTAAAATTTTATCAATAGCAGGGTAATAATATGGATGCTCACCTGTTATACGGGCTTCTGTAATATATATTGTTGCAATCTGTAATCGCGATTTTACGTCGTTTGGATTTTTTTCGACCTTCTCTTTTAATTCTGCAACTTTTTGTTTTGTTTTCTCCCACTCGACTGCTGTAGCAAGCTTTCCTGTTCTTTCAAACAATGCCGGGATATCAGAAGTGTTGGTGCTTACTGTAGAGTCTGCCTCACTTGCATTAGAGTTACATCCTGTAACTAAAGCTGCAGATATTAGTAAGAAGAAAAAAAATTTCATGTTGTTCTTTTTTGGGTGAGAGTGGAGATATAAAGATAAACCCGGCTAAATTTATAGCCGGGCTTATGCTGATTTTATTTTATTGTTTTACAATTTTTCTTGATTCAATTCTTACTCCTTTATTTTCAGCAACTACCATATAAACGCCTTTTGGCAGGGTGGCAATTTCGAATTCGGCTACTCCGTTTGCAGCAACTTTACTGGCAAGTTTTTTACCATTGTTGTCAAACAAACTTATCTGCAATCCATTAAGATTTGAAGACACTCTTATAAAAGTAGTAGCAGGGTTTGGTGTTATTGACATAACTGTGTTCATATCAAACTTTACAAGACGTACTGGTGAGTAAGACGATTTGCCATCTTTATCTACCTGGCGTATCCGATAGAAGTTAGACTGAGATGGAATAGGTGAGTCATGAGTAAAACGGTATGTGTTTGCATTGCCGCTTCTGCCATTAACTGTTCCAACTTTTCTGAAATTGCCATTACCTACATTATGTTCAACTTCGTACCTGTCGTTATTTACTTCATTAGTCACATCCCATGTTAGCTGAACCTGATTACCACTCTTTTCAGCAGTAAATTTCAGGAAGCTCGCAGGCAATGCTGTAGTCGCCGTTGGTCCAACATACGACTGACCAACAAATCCTCTCCAGGGTGTTTGTACAAAAGGGAATGATGTTTTGAATGTGGTGTCATTACGGGTAGGTCCGGCAGTAAAGCTTACAGTTCGTATTAACTGTGGAGTTGCTGGACTAGGACTTGTAGCAGGATCGTAGTCGTCGTACCATAAGCCTATTGCAGCAAGCACAACACCGCCAACAGCTTGTAATTCGATAGTAGTAACATCATCTTCCAGCCTTCTTCCGTTAGGAAATCCATCCATATTTGGAATAAACTGCAAAGCTGTTGAACGATTATAGTTAGTATCGAGCAAGCCTAAAGCCGCTGCACCAACCAAACCTAAAGAACTGAATTGTGGTGAGTTTCTTGGCGTTGCGGGTACTGCCATATTTAACCTCAACATATCACCTATTGTAGGTAAAAAATTGTTGATAAATGGTTTACCTGCAGCAAGAGGATTACCATTCTTTCCCGTAGCCAACTGGTAAGGACGTAGGTTTGGAACTCCGGTTAAGAATATTGGCAGAATGTCTACTGCCCTTGGACTGGTGTTGTTAGGTAATAATATATCTCTGTATGGAGATGTACTTCCAAAGGCGGTTCCTTCCGCAGCCGGAGTGCCTTTTACGGGAAATAATCCCGGACGTCCATTTCTGAAATCAAATTGACCTAACGATCTTGATTGAATACGCAATGCAGATAATCCCGGAACAGCACCACCAAATTGTGAATCATCCATATAAAGTGCCAACTCAGGATTCATGAAAAATTGTGCAAACTGACCTTCACCAGAACTATTGGTGATTACACCATTCCACTTATCTTTTTGGCCAATAGGTATTATCACTTCATTAGTAAGTGGCATACCTAAGCGGGAAACCTGTACGTAGTTTGCTGAGTTCTGAGCTTGTCCGCTACCCGTAGAATCAAATGTTGAAATCTCCGGACGGCTGGCACTTGCCCATACGCCAATTATAAAGCTTGAATCTAGAATGTTGACAGCCTGAGCAACCGTTTTACCTTGCGGATGAAGGGTAGAAACAGGTGCTTCGATTATAAGGGAATGACAATTAAACTTAGCTAAGCCATCTCTGCCGGGCGACCTGAAGTTACCTAAATCAAATGCTCCACCTAAATCAACAAAGAATGGATCGTCTATAGGTCCCGCAAAAACGCGTTCGCCTGTAGCTGCTGTTGTGATCGCTCTCTTCATTAATGTATCGTAAGGCTGACCTAAACCAACAGTGCCATTTTCAATAGAACGTGGTCCGATGTTCGGTGGGGGTACAACTCCATTTGAGATGATAGTTGAAAAGGTCATACCCCGATCTATACTTCTTTCTAAAGTATAAAAAGTCTTCCAGTTTTCTTTACCAAGTCTTATTCTAAAGAAAGTGGTTGAATCCTCATATACTTGTCTAAAAGTAAAACGGTAAGTTATCTCATCACCCACCATGTTCGCATTATTATCTACATGTATTTCATAGCGGATGTTTTCGCCAAATGTATACCAGTTAGGTCCTCCGGCAGGATGCTCAAATGGAATATAGTTAGCGATTAAAATTATTTTGTTAGAATCTGTCGGGCTTTTAAAAGCATAAACATCTGTGTTATCTGCCAGTGGATCAGTTGAGATCAATGGCGCCTCTCTATGCGACGAAGCAAGCGTTGTGGTTTGATTCAGGAAAAAACAAACCAAAGTTGCTGTAAGCAGGTTTATAATTCTTTTCATATAAATTCTTTTATTTGATTTGTTAGAACCTTGGTTTTAAAGTGTAGTCAAAGCCTCTCCATGGTGTTTGAACATAAGGGAATGATGCTCTAAGTGTAGTATCATTACGGGAAGGACCAGCATTGAAGTTTAGTGTACGACCTAATTGCGGAGTTACCGGGCTTTGATTCATTCCAGGAGTATAATCATCATACCACAAACCGATTGCAGCAAGTACAACTCCACCAACAGCTTGTAGTTCAATTGTAGTAACATCATCTTCAAGTCTTCTTCCATTGGGGAAGCCGTCCATATTAGGAATAAACTGTAATGCTGATGATCCGTTAAATCTCGAATCTGTTAACCCTAAAACTGCCGCCTGTATTAAACCAAGGTGACTAAAATCTGGTGAGTTACGCGGAGTTACGGGTACAGCCATATTTAAGCGAAGCATATCACCTAGTGTTGGAAGAAAATTATTTATGAATGGCTTACCTGCAGCAAGTGGATTGCCATCAGGTTTTCCTGTAGCTAATTGGTAAGGGCGTAGATTAGGTACACCAGTAAAGAATATTGGTAATAGGTCTACCGCACGAGGGCTCATACTATCAGGAAGTAAAATATCGCGATATGGTGAGGTGCTTCCGAAAGCAGTTCCTTCAGCAGCTGCAGTTCCCTTTACACCAAATAAACCTTTCCTGCCATTTCTAAAGTCGAATGAACCTAATGATCTTGATTGGATACGTAGTGCATTTAAAGATGGCACAGCTGCAGCAAACTTCGATTCATCCATATAAAGTGCTAACTCAGGATTTTTGAAGTATTGAAAAAATTGACCTTCTCCTGCGCTATTCGATGAAACGGTGTTGAACCTGTCCTTCATTCCTATTGGAATAACAACCTCGTTTGTTAAAGGCATACCCAAACGTGAAACCTGTACAAAATTACCTGAGAAGCCTGCAGTTCCGGCAGAAAGGGTTTTAATTTGCTGACGACTTGAGCTTGCCCAAACACCAATAACAAAATCACTATCCAGGATACTTGTAGCCTGAGCAGTTGTTTTACCATCCTTCTGCAACATGTTAATAGGAATCTTCAGTGCAATGCTGTGTACGTTAAATCGGGCAAGTCCGTCTTTTGGAGGATTTACAGTGTTGTTATTGTTTTGATTAAACTCCGGTCTGAAATTACCAACATCGAAAGCACCGGCAAGATCCACAAAGAAGGGATCATCAACAGGGCCGCAAAAAACTTTCTCCCCGGTAGTGGCATTTTGAATTGCAGAGTCCATTAAAGCGCGGTAGGGTCTGCCTAAACCTATTCCCGCAGAATCAATTGAACGCGGGCCGATATTATAAGGCGGCACATAACCATTCGTTACTATAGTGGTGAATGAAGCACCTCCATTAGTGCTTTTTTGGAGCGTGAATCTTTGTTTCAGGTTTTCCTTTCCTAAACGTATATTAAAGAAAGTGGTTGTATCCTCGTTCATTAAAGAAAATGTGAAACGGTAAGTAATATCATCGCCTGTAGTAGTCGTCTTATTTTTTATATGTATTTCGTACCTGATGTTGGTTCCGAAATCATAATAGTTAGGACCTCCCTCTGGTAACTGAAATGGGATCCAGTTAGCGATAATAGTAACTGTGTTGCTATCATCCGGGCTCCTAAAGGCATAAACATCTGTATTATCTGCCAAAGGATCATTAGAGATCAATGGTGCTTCGCGATGCGACGAGGCATTTACTGTAAGGTTAATGAAGACGAAAGCCAGCATCAGGCAAAACTTCCATCCCCTAAATAGTACAATTTTTCTTCTCATAAGGCTATGTTTTAATAATGAATAAATACAACGTTGTTGAAGTGAGGGTAGATGGAGTTTTATCAGGTACGTAAGAGTTTTTGTTATGGTTTGAAGAAATTAACTTTCTTTTAAAAAGTCTAGAAAAAGAAAATAGCTTTAAGCTTTAGATTCATAGGGTTACCCGGTGTGAAATGAAGTTCTGATATAGGCAAAGGCTCGTTTCTTAATCTTGATTCTGTATCAAATTGTGCTTCGTTCCATTTAGCATTTGTGAGATTTTCGATAATGAAACCTATTTCATATTTGGGTTTCGTATAATTGACTACAGCATCAGTGATAAAATACCCTTTCAGAGTAACTGTGTTTGCCTCGTTGCCCGGGCGGTCTTTTATAAACCTATATCGCAGGCTTCCATTGAAGCCGTTAAAAGTTTTATAGTTTAATCCACCGGTGCTGGTAAAACCTGGTGCAAGTGGAATATAGTTTTCTTGTTTTCTGTTATCAATAAATCTTGCATGAGCCATATTGATATTTGCGTCTGCAAACAGGTGTTGATTAAGCTGGTAGCGTCCTGATAAATCAATTCCAAACCTTCTGGTTCTTCCACTTGGTTCGGTGATACCTTCATCTCCTACATATACAAACTCCTGCTTAAGGTATAAATACCACAAGGCAGCATTGAGCAGTAATTTTTTAGTTGGATGTAATACGACTCCTAAGTCAGATCCATAAGCTGGAGGCAATATCTGTCTTCCTTCATTTGCAACAACTACCCTTGTATCGTTAGAGTGAAAGCCTTTACCAGCCTTTAAATACAATTGTGTTTTGGTATTGAAAGTATACTCAATGTTTACTTTCGGAGTGATGATTGTTTTTGACTGGGAACTCTTTTGGGTTGTCGATAATTTGTCAAGATATTTGAAGTTAAGTTGATCAATTCTTGATCCTAAGTTGATTAACCATTTCCCTCTTTCAATTTTCTCATCTACATAAAAAGCAAGGTTACTTTCTGATATATTACCAAGTTGTATTTGCTCTAAAGTTGTGCTCCTGTTTTTAGTATGCGATAGTTCTGTATCGAATGTTTTATCAGCTCTTATATTTATACCAAAGGTTGTCTTATAGTTTGTCTCTCCTCTCGTACTGTTGATAATATACTTTGTGTTAGAGCCTATAATATCTCTTTCATCAGTCTGTCTAATCTGATCTCCATTGATACTATCCTTTAGAAAAAAAGTAAAATTTGAATATAGCTGAAAATTATACCTTGAATAGAAAACTTGTGATTCTAAAATATGATTGTTACGAAACCTTGTATGAAATGAAAGGTTTGCATTGTACCTGTTAGTGTACCCACCTTCTGTATTATCTATTGAGCCAAATCTTGAAATTAGCTTTTTGTCTAAAGCCCTCTGCGGAATTTGCCCTGACGCATTCCATTTACTACTGAAAGCAGATGCAGAAAAAGTAAAATTTGTATTATCGTTTAGCTGGTTGTTATACTTTGTAAAGAAGTTAAACCTATTGAATTTTTGAGGGCTTTCAAACGGTCCATCAGAATAAACATACTCACTTGCCATGTATGCATTTTCCTTAAGGTTTTGCTTATTTAAAAGATTGATCATTGCCAATGCCCTATAGCTATTAAACTCACCAACTTCTACCTGTAGCCTGTTGTTGGCGATCGATTTTAATGTATTAAGACTTACATAACCCGACGTATTTAAGTTACCCTTCTCTGTATAATAAGGTCCTTTGCCATAATCAATTGCATTTACCACTTCTGGTATTACAAAATGCAAATCCGCATATCCCTGACCATGCCCGTGGGAAACCATGTTCACTGGTAGACCATCAACATTAATTTGAATGTCTGTTCCATGATCAATATCGAACCCACGTAGAAAGATCTGTTCAGCTTTACCGCCTCCGGCGTGCTGAGCTATAAACAAACCGGGAACAATTTTGAGTAAGTCCTGCGTTGTTCGTGCTGGCATCAAGTTGAGATCGATCCTACTTAGGGTAGTAAAATGATTCTCATTCATACTGCCTGTAAGTACTACATTTTCTAACGTTAGATTAGCTCTTTCGAGCTCTATAACTTTAATTGCTTCTGTAAGCACAAACTCTTTAGTCTTAAAGCCTATAAAAGTTATTTCTGCTCGTTGATTTAATTGATATGTCTTTAGAAAAAGTAGACCCGCCTTGTCTGTTACACCTGAAACTTCTGTTCCTTTAAATGCTATTGTAGCACCTTCTACTGGCTGCTTTGTTTCCGCATCTATAACTTTCAATTTTAAAAATGCTTGTGCATTGATGATTTGCGGACAATAAAAGAGTAAGAAAAATAAGTAGAATTTACCCATAGACGCTTTTGGTATAAGGAGATACGAGTCATTTATAAGAAAAGATTTACTCGATAAATATTTTATAGCCAAGGCAAAAACAACTACACGATTGCTTAGATCTCATAAATAATCTTGTTTATAAAACTCTTCTACATTTTTCTTCTGGTTTTCATTTGGGTTGTTTAGTAATTGAGTAACTTGCTTAGGTACAAAAATTTACGGATTATAAAAAAGTAACAATGATTAAGCTAGAGCATTTTACAAAAGAAGATTTTAAGCAACTAATAGAATGGGTACACGACGATCATTTATTGACAAACTGGGCTGGTTCTCTTTTTAGTTTCCCCCTCACAGAAGAAAAGTTAGACTGGTATATTAATGATGTAAACGATATAGATAAATCGGATGCATTTGTATATAGGGCAGTTGAGACAGAAACAGGAAATGTAGTTGGCCATATCTCTCTAGGCGGCATAAGTAAGAAAAATAATGCTGCACGTATAAGCCGTGTACTCGTTGGCAACACCGCCGAAAGAGGTAAAGGTATTTGTACGGGTATGATAAAAGAAGTGTGCAGGATTGGGTTTGAAGAACTCAAACTACATCGTATAAGTTTGGGAGTATACGACTTTAATACAGCAGCAATAAGATGTTATGAAAAGAGTGGCTTTGTAAAAGAAGGTGTATTCAGAGATATTTTAAAATACAACGATACCTACTGGAGCCTTGTAGAAATGAGTATTCTTGAACATGAATGGTTCAGGCTACATCCCAAGGCAAACAATTATCAGACAGCCTGAGTTGCCTTTTCTACCGCTTCGTATTTTTCTTTAGCATCGGCTACCGGCTTATTTTGAATCCTTTTTAATTGCTCCTGGTACTGCAGGTGAATTACCATTGCAAAGTGGTCTGAACCATTATGCTTTAGTTTCTTCATATTTATTAATCCAAAATGAGATGAGCAAAAAACATAATCAAGTGGAAAACGCATGTACCAATGATTAGCAGAAAAAGTACTGTAAAAACCCCGTCCACGCCGTGGGTCTAGCAACTCACTTGTTTTACGAAATAATTCCGTTACATGACTCCAGGCTACATCATTTAAATCACCCATAACAATAACAGGACCTTTAAACGACTTCGCTTTCAAAGCAACTTTCATCAACTCTTTGTCCTTTGCAGTTGAGCGATTGTCTTCACCAGGAACCGGTGGTTTAGGATGTAATCCCCAGATCTTAATCTTTGTTCCTCCTGGGGTTATAAGAGTTGCCTCAATAGATGGAATATCTTTTTGTACAAGAAAATTTACCCGCCCTTCTGCTATTTCGTAGCGGCTATAAAATAATAAGCCGTAAGTATTTCCAAGAGGTTTTTTTAAACAGTGAGGGTACTTTTTTATTAAAACATCCATGTGCTTTTCCCATTCCTTATTCGTTTCAAGTAACAGAATAACATCAGGATCATTCTCTTTAATCTGCTGAAGCATTTTAGCATACTTGGTATTATCCTGGTAAACATTAGCACTGAACAACTTTACCTGGTTTTCAGTATCAGTATTAATGCTTTGCAAAGAGCCCATCTCTTTTTTAGCAAGAAAAGTATAAGGCCATATCTTATAAGAGAGATATAGTACGCAAGCTGTCAACATGCTTAAAGTAACAATATGAAAAGTATTATTTCGCACTGTAAAGAATAACGAAGCAAGTATAGTCAGCGAGATAAAGAACTTTTGGTTACGTGGATATTCAAGTATACGAAATATCCAGTAATCATTTTTTACAAAGGGAAGTAAGACTGCTATTATCAACAGCCAACTCAATATCATTTGTATGGTAATAACTATATCCATCTTTTAATAACAGATTTAAAATAAACCTCATATTCTACTGGAACACAATATATAAAATCAATACCAATGCAATTAATTCCTTCATAAGCATTATTTATACCAAACTTTATAACGCGTATGTAAGGGCATTATTTTTATGGATATTGATTATGAATTTCTTTATTGGAATAGTGCCCCCGACTGTTATATCTGAAGATATATTTTATATACAAAATCAATTTGGCAACAATCGTCTTGAGCCGCATATAACTTTGCGACCACCTGTTGCATTGAAAGACGAAGCTAAATGGATTGAAGTTGTTGAAGAGTTTTGCAAAAGTTTTCCTCCTTTTACTATTGACCTAACAGGTACAGGTAACTTCGGAAAAAGAGTTTTATTTATCAAACTGCGATCTCCAGAATTATTAAAGCTAGAGGAACAACTGGTAAACGCAATCAAGCCATACGAACAAGAATCACAAAAAACAGATGACAGAAAAGGTTATCATCCTCATCTCACTTTAGGAAGATCGTGGTGTGGATTTACGAAAGAAGATTTTAGTCAAATGAAAATCTTAGCTGATGAATACCTTGCAAAAGAACCTGTTTCTTTTGATGTTGATTTTCTCAGGATATATCATAAGCCAAAAAGTAATGAGGGATATAAAACATTAAAAGATGTTACACTAGGAGCTTGAATAGGTAACTATCTTTTTAATACCAGGTTATTCTGTTTGTTGTCAAGAATCCAGTTGCTGAACTTATTCAATAAGCTTTTACCTGCGATTATTTTCTTGCCTTTATCAGTTACTGCAACAACAATATTATCAATTGAATAATCTCCGATCCTGATGTTATTCATCCTGTATTTGCGGCAGGTATCTATCATCCCATTTGCCATTTCATAAACACCGGTGCCTAAATAATTATTGCTCGTAAGCACACCTTCGCTTTTTAAAGTAGTTTCCATATCCTTGTTTATAAGCAGGTCGGCAGCTCCGGTGTCTAATAACCAGAACAGAACCATGCTGCCGGTCTTCATTCTTACATATGTCATTCCATTTAGCGTAATCACTTTTATAGTATCAATAGCCGGCCCTTTGATATCGTTGGTTGCTTTCTCACTCCAGCTATTATCAATATCGTCTTTGTCACTAAACGGATTACCACAGGTCGACATCATTTCATAAAAAAGCAATGAGTTGGGGTTACTTAAATCCTCCATTTGTGCATCAGTTAACCTCTTTTCTTTAACCATAGTTAGCTGACAACTGCAAAAGCCTGATACTTTCTTTTCATCGAGAGTCTTCTCTGTGCTTTTTTGCAAGCTCTTAATACAGTCAGCCATAAATTCTTTTTCCATACCTTCTGCCTGCATTAATATAGTAACACCTGAGTTTGAGTAACACTCTTGTATTTGATTATATACAAGAGTGTCGCTTTTAAAAAGAGCACTTACATCTATTACACCTGCTGATGTATAACTTCTGTATTGCTTTGAAGTAAATGAACGGTCTACTTTG
>DASVST010000570.1:0-11279 GCA_036387965.1 Segetibacter sp.
AGGCCATAAAATCAACTACAGATACCACATTAATTGCACGGTATGAAGCTGATGTTGTTACTGCGAATGATTATTATCCCTTTGGTATGCCAATACCAGGACGCAGCAAGTACGAGACACAAACTACCGAAACAAAGCAGGTTGAGGTGTGTGTAACTTGCTCAAGGGCGCAGGAACTGGTAGAGAACTATATTACCTACGAGATGCAAAACAGCAATAAACCGGGCAGTGAGGCTGGTATGCTAAGCTACATACAAAGTAAGCTGCTTAGTGTAGATAGCCTTAATTATACCACAGCACAAATAGCTAATGTGCTTACAACGTGCAACACCGGGTGGAAAAAGAACATTGCCTTCTATGGCTTCAATTCTATGATGGGGGGCGGCACCCCAACAAGGTTCAGAACAGAGAATTTTAGTATTGAGTTATGGATTAAGCCACAGGTAGAAACCAGCACGATTCAATACATTGCAAACCATTTTGATGGCAATATAGGCTACCGTTTATATATTATGGACGGGCAGGTTTACTTCCAGTTGAGAGAACCAGTTGGAGGAGGGCAGATACATATAAGAACATCGGGCAAGCTCGATCTTAATAAGTGGCATCATTTAGCTGCGGTACGGCATGGCAACGTCGCAAGCAATTATAAGATATACGTTGATGGTGCAGCCGTTGCTACGGAAATAGTAGATGGTATGAGCGCTTTAAATAATGGTGACGTATATAATGAGTATTCCGGCAAAATAGCATTTGGCTATGTGCTAAACGGCTTGATGAAGAACATAAGGGTATATAACAGACCGGTAACAGCAAGTGAAGCCAATGCTAATTACCATGCCTGCAACGAGGCTCCTACTGATACTACGGGAATGCAGCTATGGTATAAAGTGGATGAAGGCACTGACCAATACTGGGTAAAGGATTATGGCAGGCATGACTTGTGGGCATCTAACCCCTACCAGTGGAGTGGTGGAGGGCTTGCAATGGCACAAGAATGTTTACCTGATCTAAAACTGCTTTGTAATACTGTTATGCAGACAGTGCCTAAAGTAAAAGGGTATAGGTATGGCTTTAATGGTAAGGAGAATGATAATGAACCGAAAGGAATAGAAGGCAGCCAGCAGGATTATGGATTTAGAATATATGATCCGAGAGTAGGCAAGTTCTTGAGTGTGGATCCCCTTACAAGTCAATACCCCTGGTACACTCCGTATCAGTTTGCAGGTAACAAACCGGTCTGGGCTACGGATTTAGATGGGTTGGAAGAAAATATCTCAACAAGTGCCTTCAAATTTCTTTTTAGTTCTCCCCGGGGATATACCCATTCAAGAACAGCTCTTGACAATATGTCAAATGAACGTCTAAAGTCACAAAGAGCCGCACATAGTGCCTCACTTCTTTGGGCCCCGCATGCAGCTTATTATAACTCCGGTGGTGATGCCTTATATAATAAACATGCTTCATGGGATAAGCTGGGTACAAGTACAACAATGAAAGATAAGCTGCCCAATAACATCGTCAACGTTAATGCAACCGCTTCTGCGAAGGAACACGGTGAAAGAGTATCAAACTTAAATAAGCAATTTCATGTTAATTCAAATATAACAGGTTCTGAAACAGGGTTAGTGAATCTGTTACTTGGAGGCTTCTTTAAAGGCAGTTCACCCGAAAATATTGTTTTTCCAACTGATGGGTTTGGAAGCACTTTTTTAAGAAATTCTCCACAAGTCAATGAAGCATTATCTGAGTTTGCGAACAAAGGACAGATGTTGGGAAAGGCAAGGGCACCTTCCCTAACATCTTCACTATCTAATATCGCTAGCGGATTTAAACTTCAAGATTTTGTAGGCTCTATTGATTATTCAATTAATACAAAGAATGGTACGTTAACTCTTACAATGACGAATGTTACAAGTTTAACATCAGGTACTTTAGGTAAAGAAGCTCTGGGAAGCTCAAATTGGCCCTCAAGCATATTAAGAGGTTCACAAAAGGGAACAAACGAGAATTCTAACTATTCTCAAACCTTTTCCTTGACATTTAAGATTGAAGAAGTAATAAAGAACCATAAGAAAAAGGAGGATTAACAAAGTGAGGTGGATAATATATTTAGTTTGTACTTGTGCAGTAATTGACCTTATTATATTAAAAAATAATATTGACAATAAGGTAGATGTATTTGCACCAGGCATATATGTTTTTGTCCTAATTTTTATTGTCTTCTACACCATTTTCTTTGTGCTGTTAATAGAAAGAAGGGAAATGTTTGATAGAAAGTTGCTTTTGTCAATTTTTATTTTATCACCGTGTCTTCTTTATTTGATAGCACACATATTTATAGTTTTTGCGAATCTTGTTAATGTATTGAATTAAGGTACCCGATGATTCAATGTTGCGCTTGCATGGTTGTTCGCCGCTTCGCCGTTGTTGCGGCTTATGACCGGTAACATGTAGCGTAGGTGATGAGATAAAAAATTAAACCCTGGGTAAAACCAGTTGATTTAGATGAAGATTATATAATGTTCTCTCCGATATGTGAGAGATTAATGAAATTAAAACCTAATCACATGTTCAAACTACACGTTACAATCTTTGTTGCCTCTTTGTTTTTTATAACTCTCCAAAGTTTTTCAAGGGGAACCTTTTTTTCCGAAAGGCTTTCAGCAACTTCACATTTTAGCCAGATAGGTCAATATCCTGTTACAAATAATAGTGATTCGGGATGGCAGTTTAAAGCAGGCGATAAAATCTATTCAGGAACTATTACAAAGGCATTTATTAGTCCGGATAACGCATCGCTGATGTTTTGGGGTCCTTCCCATAATTCAGCAGATACTATTATTTCAGTAGTCGCAAATTTCCGTTCAAAGTTTGTTTCTGATGTTGAAGATGCATCCTCCACAGAAATAGGTTTTGTATATGGTAAGGTGAGGAGCGTAGAACCGCCGTCGTTTTATATCGATCCTACCAAATTAGCGTTTATAGTAACTGTAAAAAACTACAACCACAAAACCAAAGTTGCACATGGCACCATTTCGGGTATAGCAAAGGATAGTATTGGTAATAATGTAGAAATAAAAAATGGAAAGTTTAAAGTGCAGCTATAAGAAGGAGAAGATTTCTTTATTTTAGAGAAACATGTGGAAACTTGGGGCAGTTTAAAAAAAATTAATGCCTCCGGGATTAAATGAGAATTAAACCTACTACCGCGAACATAGGCATCATTAAAATTTAAAACCAAACTATAAATAACTTATGAAAAAAATCATTCTATCCTTTGTATTTGTTGTTGCTTCTGTTGGTATGGTTTCAGCACAGCAAACAGATTCAGACAAGAAGGAGTCCTTAAAAAAGCAACTAAAGACTGAATTTAAACTTTCAGAGTTCGAAGCCGACTCTCTGGTAAAAATTCAGTTTAACTTTGAGGCATATAGCAGAGAATTAAATAGCAATTCAACTTTATCTGCAGCTGAGAAAAAGGAAAAATTAGATAAACAATTATGGATGCGCAGAGAACGAATGAAGATCTTAGTGAAACAATCCGAACTGGATAAGGTGCAGGCTTTTTATGATAAGATAAAAGGGTAAAAGACAGAGGTCAGAAAGATAATATTTAAAGCCACTGTTGTAAAAGCTGGTGGCTTTTGTATAAACAAGTGCTTGGCATTAAAATGATGATGTGATCTTGAGCTGTTTAAAAATATTACCAGTTGGTATGGCAATACCAGGATGCAGTAAGTAGGAGATGAAAGCACCGAAAAAGCAGGGTGCATACCTGTTGCAGACTACAGGAGGTATAACAGGATGTTTCGGCAACTTCTCAACTCGTTTAAAATCCTAAACAGGAGTCAAATACGGAAAATACATCGCTGTTCCTTCATTAATTACATCTGGCTGACTGCAAGGCGCAGCCCATGGTTTCAGTTTACAGTGCACTTCTTTCTTAGCAGTACAGAAACGATTGCTGTCTTACTTAGTCATTATCCGTCTTCAAAAATTTCATACCCAGCTGCTCACTTTCGGATACTATTCTCACAAAGTATGTTCCCCTGCTTAAATTCGAAACATCCAGGTTTTTAGTAGACAGACCTGCAGTAACCAAAAGCTTATGTGATTGTAATACCTTCCCTTCTATGTTTACGATTTCCAACTGTACATGTGTTTTCTTTTCATTATTAAAGTGTAAATTAACATTATCAAGTACAGGGTTGGGGTAGATAGCTACATCCAAAGTCATTTTATTTCTAATGACTATTATGGAGCTATAAAATCCGCTGCCATCTTTGTTGATTATTTTCAGCCTATAATAGTTAAGAACGTCGAACGGTTTAGCATCTGTAAAGTAGTAATTCAAAGTTTCTGAATACAATTTCTTATTAAGTAAAGAAAAATTCACTCCGTCAGCACTTTTGTATATTTCAAAATGGCTGGTATTTACGTCTGAAGCTATACGCCAGTGCAAAACGTTTTCACCTCCGCTTCTTCGTGCTTCAAACAAAAACAATTTTACCGGTAACACTGCCGAACGGGCAATTGTTCTTTCAGTATTTGTTTGTACCGGTAGGTTATAATCATAATAAATGGAAGCTGAGTTTTTAACAGTATCTCCGGGCGCAAGCGAAACGGCGGGCTTTATCCGAAAAGTGATGTAACCATGACTTGCACGCTCATTCGTGGTACTATCGGGCAATAATATATTGTCGAAAAACCAAGTACACTTATTACCATCGTTAATACTAAGCTGATAATTATGACTTGTACTTATCATTTGCAAGGTGCTCCAGTCAACTTTATTACTAAGGGTATCCCTCACAGATATATTAAAGGCAGTGTCGGTTCCTGTGTTTTGAAAACGAATGGTATAAACAAGGTTTTCGCCGCTTGTTAACTGTTCCTGCGTTAAAACGCCTGCATGGGCCTCTGTTTTATCATTAGGGTCGAAAGACCCAATAACAACCTGCTTTAATTCCGAAACATTATCCTTCGTAGTAAGATCAGATGTAACAGGGTTAATGGTAGCTTTTAAAATAATAACGTCTCCATTATTTACAGTGGGGGGAGCCTTAACCGTAAAATTAAGTAAGATGCCTGCTGTATCTAATGGTTTCAGATTGCTGAAGTTCCATCGTAAAGTATCGCCGTTTACAGATGTTGAAGCTGGAAAGGCTGAATTAAAATTCAACATCGAACTTTTAATAAATTCTATATTCCCAGTAGCAATTGTCTCTGTTCCTTTGTTCTGATAAAAGATCTTGTACTGCACTGCAAATCCAGGACGGGCGGGGGTTATTGGCACCATATCAACTGACAAATCTTTTTTTCCTGCAATAGGCTGTACAGCAAAATTTACAGAGTCAGTATTAAAATAGGTTGTGAAGCTTGAGCTCTTTGTGGCAGGGGAAGCGTTGAAGTATGGATTGTTAACAACTGCCGTTGTAGAATAGGTTCCGGTGTCTACATCTATTTTAAAAGAACCATTATATGGTACTGCAGATTTTAAATAGCCGGGCTTTTTTGCATTCACTAATACGTCACTAAAGAATGGTTCATTGATTTCTTTAATACCATTAAGATTATTGTCTAAAAACACATAGCCAGTTATGGTATTGGTATTACCTAGTCGGGTTAAAATTCCATCCCCTGCTTCAAACTGGTATTGTTCATTCGTTCTTGTGTCACCAAACCCCGCAATTGCGAAATCATTTTCGGTAAGCGCGATAGCAGACATACCATATTCATTTTTAGTGCTGCCAATTGTCTTTTGCCATAATAGGTTTGCATTATTATCTATCTTAAACAACCATGCATCTGACCCGCCATTTAAACCCGATACATCTCCATTGTTTGATAGGGTATGTCCACCAATTATATACGCGTTATCTATTGTTCTTTCCAGGCTTGCTCCAAATTCCTCGTTGGTTCCGCCAAAGCATTTTTGCCAAACCAATTCGCCTCTATAATCTATTTTAACTACCCACACATCTGCATTTCCATGATTACCGCTAACATCTCCGTCATTTGAAAAAGTATAACCAGTTACCATATAACCACCATCGGCGGTTTGAGTAACCGATTTAAAAACATCTTTCCCTGTACCACCTAAACTCTTTTGCCATTCGATAGTTCCTGTATTACTAAGTTTAACAACCCAACCATCAGAAGATCCTTTATGCACCGTTACATCGCCGTTAGCCGAACTGTCCTTGCCTGCAACTATATAGCCCCCATCTGTTGTTTGTTGTATACTGTATGCCTTTTCGTCGCCGGAACCACCTAGTGTCTTTTGCCATTGCACAATTCCTACTGAGTCAATTTTTAATATCCAGAAATCGAAAGTATTTGTGCCATGGTTGCCAGATACCTGCCCATTATTAGAATTAGTATATCCCGCAACTGCATATCCCCCGTCTTTTGTAGCGGCTATACTTTGTGCAGTTTCAGTATTTGAGCCACCATAAGACTTTTGCCACAAGTGGCTGCCATCTTTTTTATATTTAACAACAATCAGGTCTTCTATATAAGTAGAATTGGAATAGTTGTATTTATATCCATGTCCCGCAGTTATAAAGTCATTGCTATGCGTTTGCGCAACGCTGCTATAAAAACTTTGGGTTTCTGAGAAGTCTGACTTTCTCGACCAAATAATGTTACCATCTTTATCTGTCTTAACTATCCAGGGACTTTCAGATGATTCTTTATCGAGTGTACTATTATTATTAGGACGGAATACGGTATCACATCCAACAAAAATGTATCCCCCATCCGATGTAGGCTTTACCTGGTAAATAATTTGACCCAAGTCCCACGGTCTTTCAGGGTAATATTTTTGCCATTTTATCCCTGGTGTTTGAGCTATAAGTGAAAATGAATTGAGAAAAGAAATAATTAGAATGAAGGAGTATATAGAAATGTGTTTCAAGTTTTAGGGGTTTTTGGAGTAACGGTTTACTACATCAATTTATTGTAGTAAATAGAGTGACTAGTAATTTAATTAAATGTACTACAAAGAGCTGGTGACACTTTACCGTATTATTACGGTTGTTTTTAAAAAACCAATAATTAAGCTTTACAAAATTGTATATTTCTTCATCGTTGATGAAGTAGAAAGGACTTTAAATTTTTGTTAGTTATGCCAGCTAAAAATTATCTTGGAGTAGCATTGTCTGGTGGAGGCTACAGGGCTGCTGCTTTTCATTTAGGCACATTACGTGCATTGTATAATATGAAAATTCTTGATAGGGTAGATGTTCTCTCTACCATATCAGGCGGCTCTATTATTGGTGCACATTACTGTTTATACAATGGATCTTTCGAAAGTTTCGAAAAGGATATTGTTGAGAGAATCAGAAGTAAAAATATCATCCGGCACATCTTAACATCTGCATCATTTGTTCAACTAACAGTATTTAGTATTCTTTTGTTGGGCACCGGTATATATCTACTTTTTACTTCTTATGCATGGATATTTCTTCCCTTGTTTGTGCTCTGGATATTTTTGCTATTAAAATTCCAATTCAGGATTTTTCCGGCAGGTAAAGAACTAGAGTTGGCTTATGATAAGTATTACTACCGTAATGCAACTTTGAAAGACCTATGCAAAAAACCCACACTGGCTATTGGTTCGTCAAATCTTCAAACCGGCAGACCTTTTACATTCTCCTGGAGAAAAATGTCAGATTCTACGTACGCATCATATGAGCCGCCAGTTGAATTTCTGCACGCTGAATTTCCTGTTGCACGAGCAGTTGCAGCATCTTCCTGTGTTCCTTTTGCCTTCACACCTATATCAATATCCAAAGACTTTCTTAAAGACCCTTTAGATTTCCCCCGCATAGATCCTAAATTAGTAGATGGTGGTGTTTACGATAACCAGGGAATACAAAAGCTAACACAAAACAAAAGTTCGTACGAATGCGAAATAATCATTACATCTGATGCAGGTGGTAAGCTTTCTTTTGATAACACCTTTGGTAATACAATCACACTTCTTATTCGTACTGTCGACTTATTTATGAATCGTATCAAGGCATTCCAGATGGTAGAAAATATCTATCAGAACGTAGCTACTGTTAATAAACAAATTGCATACTTATCGCTCGGGTGGGACTTAGACAAATGCATACCAGGCTTTGTAAACAATATGATTAAGGGACTTGTAACTGAAACCGTTATTGAAGCACATGATTTACATCCCGGGTGGGTAGCAAATCCCGGTGAATACAGAAAAGAGATCGAAGCAAGGTTATCTCAGAATGTAAATTATCCTGAGATCAAAGCCAGAAATTTGCCTCCCTATGCCTTAAAGGCTGCCAGAAGCACAGGAACTAGTTTAACGCCACTATCTGAGGAAAGAATAATGCTCTTAGCACAACATGCAGAGAATTTGACAGAATTACAAGTAAAGCTCTATTGCCCAAAAATATAACAGATGACAAAGCAATCTTTGAATAAACCGCCTTACCGATATTTAAGAGGTTATTCTCTTGATCCCGGTTTTTCAACACAGCTCGATACGGTAGGCATTAACGAGATAACGTATGCGATACGGTGGGAGGAAAATATGAGAGTAGGTCCCTGTGGAGATTATTTCGAGGTTGTGGACTGGGATCCCGCTTCAAATTGTTTTTACGATTCTATAAACTTAAATGAAGTTGAGGTTCTTGCACAAAATGGACTATCTCCAAGTGAAGGCAATCCAAAATTTCATCAGCAGTTTGTATACACCATAGCTATGAAAACACTGGAAAACTTTGAGTTTTCGTTGGGTAGGAAAGTGATTTGGTCACCAAGAAAATTAAAGAACGACGGTAACAACCCTAAAGCACCGCGGTATGCGTATATAGATAAAATAAGAATTTACCCACATGCACTAAGAGATGCCAATGCTTTTTACGATACCGAAAAGAAAGCTCTTTTATTCGGATACTTTGAAGCTGCATCAAAAGTGCAGGGAAGTAATTTGCCTGGAGGGGTAATCTTCACATGCCTTTCACCAGATATTGTTGCCCACGAAGTCACACATGCATTATTGGATAGCATTCACCCAAGATTTATTGAAAATACAAACCAGGATGTGGCAGCATTCCACGAAGCCTTTGCAGATATTGTAGCTTTACTACAGCGTTTTACCATAAAAGAGCTAGTTAAACATCAGATAGCCCAAACAAGAGGAGATCTTGGAAAATTTAGTGTGCTTGGGGAACTGGCAACGCAATTTGGTAACGCATTGGAAAATAGCCGTGGTGCACTAAGAGGCGCTATAGGAAAAAAGGATAGGAATACTCAGGTATGGCAAAGACATAAGCCAGATCCTGAATTGTATAGAACCGTTTTTGAGCCACATGCCCGTGGAGCAATATTGGTAGCTACTATCTTTGATGCTTTCATTCGGCTTTATAACACCACCACAGCCGATTTACTGAGAATTGCCTCCAATGGTACAGGGCAACTCCAGGCAGGAGCAATACATCCGGACCTTGTTAATAGATTAGCAACTGCCGCCTGTGAGATTTCGCAGCGCTTACTACATATCTGTATTCGTGCTCTTGATTATTGCCCTCCAATAGATATAAATTTTGGCGACTATTTGAGGGCTCTCATTACTGCAGATTTAGATACAAGTCCAAAGGATGAAAATGGTTACCGTATAGCTTTAATTGAAGCATTTAGAAGCTGGGGAATTTTTCCTGACAGGGTGAATACACTTTCAATCGAAAGCTTAAGATGGAACTGTCCCGATGAAATAACACAAGAAGATAATTCAGAGTTAAGAAATATTGCAAAATTCTTAAAGTCTCATCTAAGGGATATACTGGATATATCCACCCTTGATGCAAATAATCGGGAAGAAATTTATAATGCCTCTCAGGATTTGCAGAGGAATCTGCATGACATGCTAATGGGCAAGAATAATAGCGGAACCATGCCTCCATTCCTTAGTAAATTGGGACTAATTGATAAGCCCATTTCCTTCACCTACAATGGTGAAGAGTTTCAATCAGCAGGTGTTCCGCCCATTGAAGTGCATAAGATTCGACCGGTGTTTAGAGTTGGTAGGGAAGGCAAGATAACTGAGCAGGTACTTGTTTCACTTACACAGACCTTTAGAGTTATGGAAGGCTCACTTGAAGGAGCTCGCTTCAGAGGCGGATGTACAATCATTTTGAATATGTCTAATGATTATAAAGTGGAATATATTATCTACAAAAAAATCAATAGTAACAACAGGTTCAAATTTCAAATGGATTATCAAACTGGTAAGTCAACAAACTTTGTAGCGTTCAACGAGTCTATGTACGAAGAAGAAGGAGGGTTTGGAGCAATCAATTTTTCTCAGCTGCATTTTCACAACCATTAATAGTATTCTCTATGCCACGTACTAAAGCAAAAATTACAGTTAGTGTAAAGATGTATAAGATGGGTGAACTTGGTGATTGTTTTCTTCTTAAGTTCAAAGAAGGAAATGAAGAAAGTCACGTACTTATAGATTGCGGATCTTTTAGAAATAGTGAAGCTTCAAAGCAAAGAATCACAGCAGTTGTTAATGATATAAAAAGCTCATTAAAAGAAAAAAAGATTGATGTTGTTGTAGGTACACACCAACATAATGATCATTTATCAGGCTTTGCTCATTGTGAACCATTTTTTGAAAATTTAGTACAACAAGTATGGTTATCGTGGCTTGATAATCCGAAAGACGCGGCAGCACGAAAAATTCAATCTGATCAATGGTCCTTGGTTGAACAATTAAAGGGAATCAACCAAAAACTCTCTACCCTTAATATTGAAGGTTTAGATTCAGTTAATGATGTGCTTGGTTTCTTTGGTGCATCCGGAGATGATCCTGAAATACCTTTAAAGGGACGCGAAGCATTAAAGAGAATGGGGGAAAACGAACCTTCTTATTTATCACCAGGCACCATAGTTGATTTGCCGGGAATAAATAAAACTTCTGTAAAGGTTTATGTGCTTGGCCCACCCCGTAACGAAAAGTTGCTTTTTGATAAAAGTTCGTCAAAAGATGAAACTTACGATCCGCACTTCGCCCTGGCTGAGGCAAGTGCGTCAAAAATACTTTCAGCTCTCGAAAACAGGATATCTGATAATCCGGTAAGACAAGAGGAACAATTTCCCTTCCGGGCTTCTTACAAAAAGAAAGAATCAGAAGTTCACGAAGAAATTAAAAATCTATATAATAGCTCTGACGAAGCTTATAGAAAGATTGACAACGATTGGTTAAACGCTGCTGATCGGTTGGCTATATATCTTGATTCTTA
>DASVST010000571.1:0-7312 GCA_036387965.1 Segetibacter sp.
CAAGGTAACAGGCAGTATTTTCTTCAGGTTCATAGCCGAAAGATAGATTTATCCTATGAATCAAGAGCCTGCTTTTGAAAGTCCGGTTTTCATCACCATTTTCTTAACTCATAAATTCTAAACTCATAATTTCACCATATCCTATCTTTGCAGCCCATGTCACAGAAAAGATCAGTTGCATTTCACACACTCGGCTGCAAGCTCAATTTTTCAGAAACTTCTACCCTATCGCGTTTGATGGAAAATGAAGGTTTTGAGAAAAAGGAGTTCGATGAAACAGCTGATGTATACGTAATCAATACTTGTTCTGTTACTGATAACGCTGATAAAGAATGTAGGATGCTTGTGCGACGCATTCAACGGAAAGCACCCGGAAGTGTTGTAGTTGTTACCGGTTGCTATGCACAGTTGAAAGCAGAAGAGATCGCAAAGATCGATGGTGTTGATTTAGTACTTGGCGCTGCGGAAAAGTTCAACATCGCGCAGCATATAAAAGAATTCTCTAAAGGTGATAGTTCAAAAATATGCAGTTGCGATATTGAAGATGTAACAGGCTTCACATCATCTTACTCTGTAAATGATCGAACAAGAACATTTCTAAAAGTGCAGGATGGTTGCGACTATAATTGTTCGTTTTGTACAATCCCAATGGCTCGCGGAAAAAGCAGAAGTGATTACGTTACGAACGTTGTTGCAAACGTTGAGCAACTTGCTTCTTCCGGAGTAAAAGAAATTGTGCTTACAGGAGTTAACCTCGGCGACTTTGGTAAAGGTGCTGATGGAAATAAAAAACATTCAGAAACCTTTTTTGATCTTGTACAAGCATTAGATAAAATTGAAGGTATAGAACGTTATCGCATCTCTTCTATCGAACCAAATTTATTGACGAATGAGATCATTGAATTTGTTGCGAATAGCAGCAAGTTTATGCCTCATTTTCATATCCCATTGCAGAGCGGCAGTAATAAAGTGTTAGGCTTAATGAGGAGGCGATACAAGAGAGAGTTATATACTGAAAGAGTAAATCTAATAAAACTACTGATGCCACATTGCGCCATTGGCGTTGACGTTATTGTTGGCTTTCCCGGAGAGGATGAAGAGGCGTTTATGGAAACATATAATTTCCTGCATCAGTTGGATGTATCGTACCTGCATGTGTTTACTTACAGTGAAAGGCCAAACACATTAGCTGTTGAACTGAGTGAGGTCGTTCCAATAAATGTGCGGCACGATCGTAACAAGCAGTTACGCAACTTAAGTTTTATGAAGATGAGTGAACACACGAGAAAACATATTGGTCAAACAAGAAGTGTGTTATTTGAAGGGTCAAAAAAGAATGGAGTAATGGAGGGTTACACGGACAATTATATTAAAATTAACACCCCTTATCGTAACGAATGGGTGAACCAGGTTGTCAAATGGATCGTATAAATGTATGTTATGGAAAACAACATAGATGAAAGCCACTTAAATAAATTTCTAGTTACCATAAACTTCTTTATGGATGAAGAGTTTATGACTTTGGTACCTTCTCACAGAACTTATATAAACTTCCTCATTAATAAAGGAGTAATTGACTCGTATGCGGTAAGCATGGAAAGCTATCGCTCATGGATTTTGATGACAGCTGAAACCAAAGATGAAATAAGAGATTATTTGAAGAAGTCTCCACTCTTTAAATACTGGACATTTGAAATTGATGAGCTTTTTATGTACGATGGCCAGACCTACAGGCTGCCCGCTTTACAAATGAATTAAGGTTCAATTCTCCTCTGAACAATATTATTTTTCTGATAAGTTAATCTTTGGCAGGAAACTTGTATTTACCGCAGTGACCAGCAAAATTAACCACTGCATGAACCTGTTCGATTACGATTTTCAAACCAAAATGTACACGGTTGTAACAAAAAGCTTAGCGTATAAAATGCCTTTTGTATGCACCCTGAGATTAAAAAGATTTATCCAAAGTATAGATTGGATTCCGGATGATACATTGATACACAAATGGTATAACACATTAGATGAAAGAGAAAAAATATTGATAACATGTGATCCTGTAAAAGACCATGATGCTGAAGAAGATTTTGCTTTAGCAAGAAAGATTTCATAACCAATGAAAAACCAACCTACGAAAAAAGGTTTCAGAAATTCTGAAACCTTTTTTCGTAGGAGCACATCCCGATTATAAACCAACCGAAATACTTAAAATGAACATACCTCGTAAATGCGAGGTATGTTGTGGGAGCACACGGGTTCGAATCCCGACCCTTCGCCTAAGTGGAATGCTTTAGATCAACTGACTAACTTGTTTTACTAATATTCAAAAGACTTGATCTCCTAACCCCCACAAAATATAGCTTGTGGACTACCTTATATTCCAGTCGTAATCAAAATTTTCTTTTCTGGATGTTGGTCTTTGCCTCCCATTTGTTAATGAAAATACCTGTCTGCTTACATATTGTTGCAGCTCCTGTACGCTTACTTTACCATCGAAGTTGCCTTCTTTATCTGCAAGCTTTTCTTCAAGTCCCTTGCGCACACAATAGGTAAAAACACCATTGTTCCATTCAGGAGATTCGAAAGCATACTCGAGGCCACCAGCTGCAGAAATAACCACAGTACCATTATTAGCTGATAAATCAGCAAAAAGGGTTTGCATCAATTCAAAAGTGTTGTTGAGATTTACTTTGCTGGGCTTTGATCTAATTGAACTTCTTGTTCCAACTGCTTTTACATTTTCTACTTTGCTGTCCGCTACAAAGGGGCTTTGTATAAGCAGTGATTCTTTATCCAAAGCACCCGAGTGGCAAGCGTCTATCAATAATAATTTCTGCCTTGCAGGTATTTCATCTAACAAGTTCTCAAGGTCCTCGTATTTCAATCCCCTCTTAACAGGATCTTTAAAGTCCACGTCATAGGTAGCATAATAGAAATCTAGACTATCGCTTAATAAACCATGGCCGGTTACCGCTACGACTACTTTATCGTTAATGCTGGTCTGCAACAACTTCTGCCTTAAGGCAAGGATGTTTTCCCTGGTAGCTTGTACATTAATAAGTGTATCAATTTGAGCACCTGCATCTATTTTTTTGAAGGCAGAAGCAAGATCACGGACATCTTTAGCTGAATAGGTAAGGTTCATTGAGGAGTCTTTATAGTCTGCAACTGCAATTCCTATAAAATAAGTTTTTGGTAGAACTGTTGGCTTGTAATTGCTTAGAATTTCGAAACTTTCTTTCAATGAAGCCGTGCCCTTTTCATTAACGCAATAAACTTTTACAAGGTTGTTACCCGATGATAAAGGCACTGAAATATTTTCTGTTACATTGCTACTATTTTGGGTGGAGATGTCCTTTCCATTTGTACCAAAGACGGGCGCATTATTTACATAAACATGCAATGTTTGCAACTTGTACTTTGAATCGTAACATTCTATTTTCAGGTCAAACGAGTTAGCTATTGTAGTTGGACGTACGTTGTATTTATCCAATATTTTTACCAAGGGTAAATGTATATCTGAGTTTACCTGTTCTTCTGTTAGCCCAAGTTTCTTTAATCTCCTTTTGTATGCAGCATAATAAGATTGTATTAAAGCAGTGTCGGCTCTACCTAACTGAGATAATATAATGTCTGGTCTATTAAACTGCAAGTCAAACTGCTCGAAACTAAAAGCATTGTTTTTATAATTGAAAACGACACCATCCAAAGATCTTTTTGAAGCCATGTAATGGCCTTGTGGGTCGCTTGCTACGAAATCTTCAAATAAAGGCGTATGTAAAGTAATAACCGGTTTGCCGGTTTGGAGGTCGTAAAGATTTACTTTATTATCAAAGCCACACGTAGCTAAAAACTTGTTGTCATGGCTTATAGTGATTGAAGTCGTATATGCATCATGAGCACTTAGTTGATATACCACTGTATCATTGGTGGTATTAATTACTGTAACAAGATTTGCGTTATCAACGACAGCAAGCATTGTATAATCAAAAGACATCTTCAAATTAAGGGTTGCCTGATGCAGTTTGTTGATTAATACCTTTTTCTTTAGCTTATAACTGTCTGCGTTATATTTATATAACCATCCATCTGCCCCTGATGCATAAATGTATTTTGGAGTAGCTGTAACATCGAAGGCATCTGGCACAGAGAGACTATCCAATAACTTCCCTGTTAATGGATGGAGTGCATAGAATTTGTGATCTACCTTCACATATAACCGATTGTGCAAAGTATCTACGCGAATAAGCTTGATGTTATTAGTATCCTTTTTATTAAGCCTTATAGAAAATAACATCCTTCCACTAAATATCTCCTGTGCTTCTACTGCCCCATTAGCTCCGCCTAAGTAAATGATGGAATCTTTTTGTGTAACAGAAAGTGCCGTAATTTTTTCCCGTCCACTCAAAAAGAAAGTATCTGTGACAAGCTTTTTCTTATAGTCATAAAAAACAACGGATAAGTCGTCCATACCCATGTAAGTGCTTCTATTCTCGTTGTCTAAAAGGAGGTGACCGTGATAAAAGGAATGAGCACCCTGATACATAAATTCAGTTGTACCATCAGCAAGGCTGTACTTTGATATGTTGCTTGTAAGAACTACAAGGCTCTTATCATCTTTACTAAATTGAATATCTATAGGTGGGTTAGCATATTGCTTCACTGCTTTTGAAGAAAGGCTACCTGTTTTGTCGACATTCCAGTCACTGAAGTTTACAATCTGCATAGGATAGCCCAGGTCATACTTCTGAATCATAAAATTACCATCAACACTAAAATGAATACCAGATAAAAATGAATACTGATCGTAAGGATAAGTTCTATATCTCATTTTTTCAAGATCAACAATTTCGAGACGTTTACCAGGTATTGCATAAGCAATAAAATTACCATCAGGTGAAAAATCAGGTGAAGTATAGTACCTGGTGCTTGCAATTCGTTGAACGGCTATTGTATCGTTAAATTTATATTTATATTCTGGGTAATTCCATACATGTATCATGCTATCGATTGTGACAGTTGACATGAAACGAGCATTGGCACTTACTTTAACTTCGAGAATTCGGCTTGCTTCTCTAAACCATCCTATACTATTAACAGAGTCCACATCCCACTGATACACCATACTATCATAAGAAGAGCTTAAGAAAACAGTGGGTTTTATCGGGTCAAAAACAAGATCAGTGACTCTTCCCTGATGCTTTCTAAATGTTTTTATTAAAGTTTTAGTTAGCGGATCCCAAAGTTTAATTAGAGAATCTTTTCCTGCGCTGAGGATTTTCCTGCTGTCGGGAGTAAATATTGCAACTGACTCGGGTTTCCGCGTCTTTATTGTTTGCAACAACGTATAGTTGTAGGCGTTCCAAATCTTAATAGTAGAATCTCTACTACTGGTAACCAAATATCTGCCGTTTGGGCTATACTTTATTGACACGATAGCATCTGTGTGAGCCTTGAATGTTTTTATTTCTTTATTTGTTAGTAGATCCCAGATCTTCACTAAATTATCGTCACTGGCGGTTGCGTAAAAGCGGGGATTTGGTGACATGGCCACATTGTAGGTCAACAAATGTCCGCTTTGTACGTTGAAAGATATAGATGTTTCCTTCTTTAAGGTTTCTCTTGCACTTTTTGCCCATAATATACCTTCTGTATCTCCAGCCTCTCTAAACTTTGCTTCTGAAATCTGATACAAGGAGTCAGCCCCTATAATATTGTCATTCTTCGCCTCGCATAAACCTTGCACGTAATAAGACCATCCTAAGATTTTTGGTGCTGGTATTCCAAGACCTACGTCCAACAGGAGAGCCGATTTCTGAGATGCAGTTTTCATATCTTCTCTGTCCGTTGCAAGAAATGCTTCACTTAACCATTCATCATTCAGGTTTTCACTCAAAATTTGTTTTCTTAAATTATGGGCCTGTTGTTCTCTTTCTTTACCCTTTAATCCACTCAAAAATTTGGTTACATCATCCTTCATCAAGTGGGCATTATTTAATGCCCATGTAGCATAAATTTCAGAAAACTTAAAATCATTTCCCGCATACTCTTTCGGATACTGCGACATGTAGTTTAAGAAGTATTTTAAGTTTTCGTAAGAAGACTGATCCATTGCACTCATAATATTTTTGCCGGCAAAAATGCCTTCCGAAATCTTCTGACCCCATTGTTTATTTGTTAGCGTGTCTCGTCCAAACACCCCAGCTATTTCAGAAACTGTCCACTTCAAAATCTTCATTACTGAAGAATCAGTCTGATCATCAAAAAAATAATACATGTACCGGCGGTCGTATATCTTTTGCCCCTTGTTGTCTTTAACATACAACGCATAAAGAAGGTATTTTTGTAGGATGCTTTTAGTCAAGTGAACAGGAAGCTGAACAGTAATCAACGCAAGATCACCGGGAAGAACTTTCATGTCTCCGCTTGCCATCATCACTACTGTTCTATTTGGACTAACCGATACAATACGACCATTACCAATTTGCTCGTAGTTTCTGCTAAGGCTGTCAACCCTCCTGGACATGATTAAGGTATATGAGGAGGAGTCTGTTATTCCATCTAGCTGCCCTCCATTCACGGTTAGTTCAAGAGAATCTCCCTTTGCTGCAACTTTTTCAATAGGAAATAGAATGTGCTCTTCGATTGTAGTTGTGGCCGGTTTATAATTGAAAGGCAGGTCGTATTTAACAATATTCGCGTGCAGCTGATTTATGGAAATAAAGGCGTTCTCTTCGAAGTAAATGTTGTTGTACTTTCTTGCAATATTCAATGCTTTTGTATAAGACTCATGCGCAGGTGATGCTTTTTGTATGAATTCATAGCCGTTACCTAACACGATTAGTGCTTCGGCATATTCAAAGTTGAAATAAGGAACATTAGTTTCAGCTAGTTTAACAGCAGTGTTTGCAATAAGAATAGCCGAGTCGTACGATTTACCTAATTGAAGTTGTTTTGCCTGTTTAATCAGCTGAACTATTCTTGCTGTAGTCTCTTTTTCATCTTGCGATAAGAGTGTAAAAGGCTGCAGATAGAATACAAGCAAAAAAATGAAGATGCTATTCGCAGGTAATTTCCTCTTGTATAAATTTGAATACATATACAATATCTTGTTTTCTTTGATACCGATTTTTTGTGATCTAAATTTGATACTCGATACGGGTCAAAGGAGATTAGCTTTCAACTGATTAATCTCATTGTTTAATTACCCCCTCAAATGAAGATAATTTAATTGGATGTTTAAGGAGTAATAAAGTAGTATTTTGATTGATTACGAGTGAGCTTTCCAATGCCTCTTACTTGGCGCAACACTGAG
>DASVST010000572.1:0-5803 GCA_036387965.1 Segetibacter sp.
CAATAGAAAAGGTTGGAGTGTACATTCCTGGGGGATCGGCACCCTTATTTTCAACAGTGTTGATGTTAGGGGTTCCGGCACAAATAGCAGGTTGCAAAGAGGTTGTTTTATGCACTCCTCCAGATAAACAAGGGAACATTAATCCTGCAATTTTATATGCCGCTCAACTGGTTGGAATAACAAAAGTATTTAAGGCAGGAGGTGCGCAGGCTATAGCAGCTATGGCTTATGGAACGACAACTATTCCAAAGGTTTACAAGATATTCGGCCCGGGAAATCAATATGTAACAAGTGCTAAACAACTTGTGCAAAAAGATGGAATTGCAATTGATATGCCTGCAGGCCCAAGTGAAGTTGCAGTACTTGCAGATGATACTGCCGAACCTTCATTCGTTGCTGCAGATCTTTTGTCGCAGGCAGAGCATGGTGGTGATAGCCAGGTGCTGTTGGTTACAACTTCTGAAACCTTAGCAAAACAAGTCGAAGTAGAAATTCAGAACCAGCTTTCAACTCTCCCACGAAAAGAAATTGCTGCACAAGCACTGAAGAGTAGTAAAATCATCATTGTGAAAACCATTGAAGAAGGTATTGAACTCATTAATGAATATGCTCCCGAGCATTTAATTGTCTCATGTAAAAACGACGAGGAAATTGCGGAACAGATTATTAATGCGGGTTCAATTTTTCTTGGTAATTATTCACCAGAAAGTGTTGGTGATTATGCAAGTGGCACCAACCATACTTTGCCAACTAATGGCTATGCCAAAGCTTATAGTGGTGTAAGTGTAGATAGTTTTCTAAAGAAGGTTACATTTCAAAAATTAAGTAAAGAAGGATTGAATAAAATAAGCAAGACAGTAGAGCTAATGGCTGAAGCTGAAGGATTACAGGCTCACAGTAATGCGGTTTCAATAAGATTAAAAGATGTTTGATTTAATTAATTTATTACGCGACAATATTAAGAACCTCGTGCCCTACTCTTCTGCAAGGGATGAGTTTACTGGTGAAGCAAAAGTGTTTTTAGATGCAAATGAAAACTCTCTTGGATCACCTTTGGTTAAGTGGTATAACCGCTACCCCGATCCGCACCAGGTAAAGTTGAAAGAAGCTATCTCTAAAGTTAAAGCTGTAGCAACTGATCAAATATTTTTAGGTAACGGAAGTGATGAATGCATTGATATCTTGTATCGCTGCTTTTGCAATCCAGGTAAGGACAATGTAATTCTCTGTCCGCCAACTTACGGAATGTACGAGGTTAGCGCAAATATAAATGATGTAGAAATTCGTAAGGCTCCGCTGCTTGATGACTTCCAGCTTAATTTGGCTCATCTCGAAACGCTTGTGGATGATAGTACAAAACTCATCTGGATATGCTCACCTAACAATCCAACAGGTAATTCGATGCAAAGGGAAGACATTGAAACAGTTTTAAATAATTTTGGTGGATTGGTTGTAATAGATGAGGCATATATCAACTTCTCAAGACATAAATCTTTTGTCCAGGATTTAACTGACTATCCAAATCTTGTAGTGCTGCAGACATTTAGCAAGGCGTGGGGCATGGCCGGGCTTCGCCTGGGAATGGCATTTGCTTCACCGGAAATCATCGACATATTAGGAAGGGTAAAAGCTCCTTACAATGTGAACCAGGTAACGCAGGATCTTGCCATGAAAGCTTTAGAAGAAGTTGGACAAGTGAATGATATGATAACAGAGCTGGTTCAAATGCGTGAGGCACTAAAAGGAGTTTTTGAGAAACTTCCCTTAGTTGAAAAGGTTTATGACTCTGATGCAAATTTTTTACTGGTAAAAGTGAGCAATGCAAAAGAGGTTTATGAATACCTGCTTACAAAAGGAATTGTTGTACGAGACAGGAGTAATGTTTTGCTTTGCGATAATTGCCTACGCATCACTATAGGAACTGAAAAGGAAAATACGATTTTGGTAGATGCATTAATTGATTGGCAAGTCATTAAGAAATAAGTTGTAAGTTTTGTTACCACCTTGACAACAGTTCTTGTAAAAGGGACATCATCATGTTAGGTGTCAAGCGAAGCGAAGACATTTCGAAACATGCGAAGCAGTTTCGGAAACAAGCGGGTGGAGTCCCTTTTGCAAGAACGAAGCCATGCGGCTGAGCATTCCACTAATAGTAATACAGATTTGAAAAAGTAAAGAAATTATCACATGAAACGAGTATTATTCATCGACCGCGACGGCACGTTAATCAACGAAGCCCCTCCCACTTACCAGATAGACGACTTTAGCAAGGTTGAGTTTTACCCGCAGATGTTTAAATACATGAGTCGAATAGCCGGCGAGCTGGATTATGAACTTGTTATGGTAAGCAATCAGGATGGTTTAGGCACTTCATCTTTTCCTGAAGAAACCTTTTGGCCGGTGCATAATTTTATAATGAAAAGCCTTGAAAATGAAGACATCCTTTTTAAAGATATCCTTATCGACAGAACCTTTCCAGAAGAGAATCAGCCCACACGGAAACCAGGTACAGGCATGTTTACAAACTACCTGGATAACACCAAATACGATATACCAAACTCTTATGTAATTGGCGACAGAATCACCGATGTTCAACTTGCAAAAAACCTCAATTGTAAAGCGATATGGATCAACAACGATTCGAATTTAGGTGGTAGTGAAATCAATGATGCTAAATCAGAATTACAACAAACAATTGCATTAGAAACTAAAAACTGGAAAGACATCTACGAGTTCCTGAAGCTCGGACTTCGGCAGGTTTCTCATCAGAGAAATACCAATGAAACAAAAATAAAGATCGAGCTAAACCTGGATGGAAGCGGCAAAGCAGAAATCTCAACCGGTTTAGGTTTTTTTGATCACATGCTTGAACAAATTGCCCGTCACGGGAGATTAGATCTTTTGATAAAAACACAAGGTGATTTACATATTGACGAACACCACACAATAGAAGATACAGGCATAGCTTTAGGGGAAGCTTTTGCAAAAGGTTTGGCGGATAAACGTGGTTTAGAGCGCTACGGGTTTGCCCTTCCAATGGACGAAGCAGAAGCTAAAGTTCTAATTGATTTTGGAGGTCGTAACTGGTTAGTATGGAATGCAGAATTTAAACGTGAAAAGATCGGCGAAATGCCAACAGAAATGTTCTTCCATTTCTTTAAATCATTCAGTGACGCGGCAAAGTGCAATCTAAATATTGAGTGCAAGGGAGATAATGAACACCATAAAATTGAAGCAATATTTAAAGCCTTTGCGAAAGCCATCCGTATGGCGGTAAAGCGAGATCCCTTGTCTAATCATCTGCCATCCACTAAAGGACTTTTGTAAAGTATACCATCTTTCATCACAAGTTCTATATTCCTGATGTGGTTCATATCTTCCGCAGGATTTCCCTGTACAGCAATAATATCTGCTAACATTCCTTTTTTCAGCCGCCCAATATTTTTATAATCAAAAACATCCGCATTTTCTTTCGTAGCAGCCTTTAAAACATTCAGTGGCTTCATACCATAGTCCACCATCATCTCCATCTCTCTTGCATTATCTCCATGAGTAAAAACACCTACATCTCCACCCATACATATAGTTACTCCGGCTTGTAGAGCAAGTGCAAAAGTCTTGCGTTTGTTGGTAATACGTGCCGGCTCCGGATCCACTCCTTTTTTCCACCCGGCATATTGGGTTGTTGCATCGCCGGCAGCAAGTGTCGGACATAACGCAACGTTCTTCTCCTTCATCAATTTAAATATTTCAAGTGTCCCATTATCTCCATGTTCAATAGTTGAAACACCTCCCAAAATTGCTCTTCGCATACCCTCGGGAGTTGATGCATGAGCCACCACCTGCCTTCCTCCGCTTCTGGCAATACTTACAGCCAAAGCAATTTCGTCTATGCTAAATGTTGGCAACGATTCATTATTTCTCCCCCAGCGATAATCTGCATATATCTTTATTACATCAGCCCCCTTGCTTATTTGCAATCTTACTTCATTCGCTAATTCTTCACTGCCCGAAACTTCTGCTGCTCCCTGTGGTAAATCAATATCCGGGTTTTCACTTTTCGGACCATAAGTGCCTTTTGCAACGATTGCTCTCGATGCTATTATCATTCTTGGCCCTTGCATAATACCTTTCTCAATTGCTTTCTTCAATCCTGCATCATCATACATTGCGCCTTCTGTCCCCAGGTCTCTCACCGTTGTAAAACCGGCAAACAAAGTAGCCCTTGCATGATTGACTGCCCTTGCAGTTCGTTCTGCACGACTCTCTTTAAGCACCTGGTCGTTCCAGCTTACTTCGTTGTAAGGATGCAAAAAAAGATGCGAGTGACCCTCAATTAACCCGGGTAATAAAGTAGCGCCGGTAAGTTGTATAGTTTGCGTATTAGGTGGAACATTTTTTATAACACCAACCTCTTCAATCAAATTATTCTTCACAAGTACAGACCAGCCTGAATACATTATTTCTCCATCAAAAACACGATCAGCTTTTAATAGAATGTACTTATCACTTTGAGCAAAAGAGTTGAGACAAATAAATAAGCATAAGATGGTTTTCATATACAAGATTATACTGCTAAGTTTAAATATTTTTTTGGATACAAGCATTTGTTTTTTATGGCCTCATCGTTGCCACGCTCGGTTCAAAGGCAAACCAATGGGCGGCTTTGGTCGGCAATGCTACACTTGCAAGTATTCATCTATACTCTTTTAACAACGAAAGCTTCGTTATAATAACATTGATAGATACTTTGGCTACATTCAAGTTCTTCAAATGAGTAAACATGGAAGCAATCATCTTTTGCGGAATACAAGCTTCAGGTAAAACAACCTTCTACCAAGAGAAGTTTTTTAAAACTCACATTAGAATATCACTTGACTTGCTCAATACACGAGGTAAGGAAAATAAATTTTTACAAACCTGCTTTGAGACACAACAGCGTTTTGTTATCGATAATACCAATGCAACAAAAAAGGAAAGGCAGAAATACATTGAAGCCGCAAAACAATTCAAGTTCAAATTGATCTGCTATTATTTCCATGCAACACTTGGAGAAGCAAAAACACGAAATAAGAACAGGATAGGCAAAGAGCATGTCCCCGCTGCAGGCATCGGGGGAACATTCAAGAAATTACAAGTACCACTCTATGACGAAGGCTTCGATGAAATCAACATCGTCGAGATAGCAGAAAGTGAATTCAAAATAACACTACTGGAAAAAGAACAGCGTGATCATTTGTAGATTTGTTTCAATATCTTCTGCCCCTGTTTTTGATGTTGTATTCTGCTCTCTATCTTATCCAACCCCTTTACAAAAGCCTTGAATAAGTCTTCTTTCTCGTCCTCTTCCGTCGGTAAATTACTTATAACTATCAACACAATATTTTCAAGGTATTTTCTGCCTCCAGGCTTAGAGAACAGCGCCTCTGCAAACTGAATGTCTCCTTTAGAGATTATAGATATTATCTGCTCCAGTTTTCTATTGTCCATACCTGCCCCTACTTATTGATCTTCTTATTGCTTAAGCTCGAAGGAGGAAGTTTTGATTTATTTGATGCCTGCGTGAAAAGCAAAGGATTCACTTTAGCAGGATTACCCTGGTAAACCCATGTAAGACTTGTGATATACTTATTAAACGCGTTGCTCACATCTTTTGCTGTTAACTTTTTAAGGTCTTCGTTTAAAGTGAGAGCTCTACGCCAATTGTTATGCAATGTTTCATTACTTGCAATGGCATATGCTTGTGCACTGTTAGTCTCCTGCTCGTAATACTTTGATGTTACATAAGTCGTCTTCATATTCT
>DASVST010000573.1:0-5530 GCA_036387965.1 Segetibacter sp.
AAGAACATACTGCAACTACAGATAACGAGGGATATTTTGTAATTGATGTAATACCAAAAACTCCTATCATTAATGAAAATTTATGGCACCCTATACCTCTGCAACTTGTAAGTGCGCCCATACCTTTCGACCCAGGTATGCAGGTACATGCTGAAGTTATGATTCCTCCACCAGATGCAGAGTATGGCATCATCAGTGATATTGATGATACTATTATAAGAACAACAGCCACCAACATGCTTGCAATGGGAAGAACTATTTTACTAAACAATGCAAGAACAAGATTGCCTTTTGCTGGTGTAGCCGAATTTTATAAGGCACTCCAACTGGGGCGCAACGGCAAACGAAACAATCCTTTCTTTTATGTAAGCAGCAGTCCATGGAACATGTACGATCTGTTAATTGATTTCCTTGACCTCAACACAATTCCCGCAGGACCGATTATGCTTCGCGATATTGGTTTTGGAGGTGACACTAAGTTACGTGGCGGACATATGGGTCATAAGTTTAAAGAGATCAAGCAAATACTTGAGGCTTACCCTCACCTGCAGTTTGTTTTGGTAGGTGACAGCGGGCAAGAGGATCCTGTCATTTATCGCGAAGTGGTAAAACAGTTTCCAAACATGATATTAGCTATCTATATAAGGGATGTACAACTGCCCGACAGGGAAAAGATCGCACTTGATGTATCAAAGTCGTTGATGGAAGATAAAGTTGAAATGCTTATTGTTGATAATACTGTTGAGGCAGCGGAACATGCAACAAAAATTGGACTAATCTATTCTGAAGCTATACCTGCCATCGAACAGGATAAGAAAGAAGATAAAGGACAAGAGCCGGGGAAAGAAGATGCTACTGTACTGTAGAAACTCGTGTTTATAGGCTCTATACTTAAAATGTGAATTAAATATTACCAAAGTGCACGAGCAATACCAAAAGTTTTGAATGATCTGCAATTTTAAAGACTCACTTATCGTTTAATGAGGACTCTAAAGCGATCACTTCAAATAAAAAGTATGAGTTTAAAAGAAAGAGCTGAAAATTCTATTGCTGGTTTAATGAATGTAAATCATCAATTATCTTTTCAAAACGCCGAGATAGATAAGATTGACTTAGTTGATGACAGCAAGGAACTGCCGTTTAGGATATATGAGAAAATAGCTTCAGAGCTACTAATTGCCAACAAGCAACTTGTGTTTCAAAATGAGGAAAAAGAAAAAAGTGCCGCTGAATTAATCATTGCAAATAAAGAACTCGCCTTCCAAAATGAGGAGAAGGAAAAAAGGGCTGCAGAATTGTTTGTAGCTAATGAGGAACTTAGGTTTCAGAACGAGGAAAAAGAAAAACGTGCCGCTGAATTAATCATTGCGAATAAAGAACTCGCTTTCCAAAATCAAGAAAAGGGAAAACGCGCTGCGGAATTATTTATTGCAAATGAGGAACTTAGATTTCAAAATGAGGAGAAGGAAAAGCGTGCTGCTGAACTAATCGTAGCCAACCAAGAGCTTGCGTTTCAGAATGAAGAAAAAGAGAAACGTGCTCAGGAATTATTGAAAGCTTATATTGAACTGAAGAAAGCAGAAGAATTCCTACATAAAAATGTTCTTGATCTTAAGGAGATAATGTTTATCACCTCACACAAAGTAAGAGCTCCTATTGCAAACATTTTAGGGCTCTCATCTTTGCTCGATCAATATATTGATTCACCGGCAAGACTTAAAGAAGTAGTGAACTATATGAAACAATCTGCTATCTCTCTCGATGCTTTTACTAAAGAACTAACCGCATTTATTGTTAGTCTTAAACAGAAATAAACATCCTGTTTATTCCAATGTTTTGCTTAGCACCTTAGTCAAGTATAAAAGATCTTCTTATTCTGGCTCGATGTCTTTTAATAAGCAGGCTTCATCTGATAAAGTATATATCTGTTTCTGCAGTTGATGTAAAGCCACGATAGATAAACCTGCAGATTTGCCATCTATTTTAAACACAGTTTTCTGCGGATCTGATAAGTCAACTTCATATGTTTTTTCTTTCTTATCCCTATAACTGTACACATCATCTTTAATTTTGTTGAAGCCGATCTTTTCTAAGATTTCAGAAGTAATAACTACTCCTTCCAGGCTATCATAGTTTGTCTCTATAAATCCTATATCGTCAACAGGTCTAATAATAACTTTATTGATCTGCTTCCATTTAACTGAAAAGAATTTGTCTTTATAAAGAACATTACAACCTTCTATGATCTCATTTTCTTCTATCATGAGGAATGTTTATTAGCAGAACTATAAAGTTAATTAACCTCAACTGCCCTCTTCACAATTAATCTCACTACTAACTTTATATATGCAACGACAACGCTTGCAGTAACAAGCCAAAAATAAAATTTAATTAATTTATGCAATCAGCCGGCTTCCTGCATCAGTTATTTTAAATAACCTGCTTATGAGATATATCTCCTCTATATTTTTTGTAGTGCTTGCCAGTTTGTCTTTCATCGCATTTGCTCAATCAAGCACCATAAAAGGAAAAGTACTTTTACCTACAGGAGAGCCTGCTCCAAATGTCTCGGTGGTAGTAAAAGGGACTTCTAAAAGAACGGTAACAAATAGCAACGGTACTTTTTCTTTGGTAGTTTCTAAGCTTCCTGCAACGCTTATTTTCACAGTGGCCGGATACAACAGTTTAGAATATAAAGTCACCGAAAAAAACAAATCAGCATTAATCCAGGTTACACTTAGTGTAAGTAAAACAGCATTAGATGAAGTAGTTGTAACCGGGTATGCACCAGGTAAGAAACGATCATTTGCCGGCTCGGCTTCCACGATCTCTGAGGTAAGTTTATCGGGCAGAGCCTCAGCCATTACAGAATCGTATGATAAAGTGTATACAAGAACAGACAGGACAAGACCAAGTTCTGCTCCAACAACTACTAAAACTTCCGCATTGAAAGACAAGACGGAATCAAGGGAGATAAAAGAAACTCATACTGAAATTACCACTGAAAACTCACGTGTAGCATTAACAAAGATGCTTACCGCCGGAGAGATAAGTGATTTTAAGAAATGGAAGCTCTGGGGCGACTATACAGAACAGGATTTTAAAGTGTGGAGTAAACATTGGGGCATTGCACCAAAACAACGCTACTGCGTACAAGTTCAAAACCAGGATCATAAAGCTATAGTTGGACAAAAGGTTTATCTCCTAAATAACAGCACAAAAGATACTGTATGGCAAGCTGTAACGGATAACACCGGCAAAGCAGAGCTATGGGCAGCGCTTCACAATAGTGATGATAGGTCAAGCTACTATATAACATGCGATAAAGAGCTTATTAGTTCTCCGGCTGAATTCGAAAATGGAATTAATCGCATAACACTAAAAAGATCATGTACTGTTTCTAACATAGTTGATATAGCATTTGTGGTAGATGCAACGGGAAGTATGGGTGATGAGATACGGTATTTACAGGAAGAACTGCAAGACGTTATTGGCAAAACAGCCGCTAAATATAAAGATGTACAACTGCATTCAGGGGCTGTCTTCTATCGAGATCGTGCAGATGAATACCTTACCCGCCATATCAATTTTCAAACTGACCCTTTGCAGTTAATAAACTTTATTAAACACCAGTCAGCTGGTGGCGGAGGCGATTTCCCCGAAGCAGTGGAAGATGCTTTATCAACTGCATTAGATAGCCTGCAGTGGCACAAGGATGCCCGCGCAAAAATCCTTTTTCTTGTGTTAGATGCACCGCCGCATGATGCTGCAAAAGACAAGATAAATAGCTTGGTTAAAAGAGCAGCTATAAAAGGCATTAGAGTGGTGCCTATTGTTTGCAGTGGTATCGATAAATCAACCGAGTACCTTATGCGTTGTATAGCACTAGCAACAAACGGAAGCTATGTTTTTTTAACTGACGATAGTGGTATTGGCAACCCGCACATTAAACCTACAACTGATGAATTTAAAGTTGAATTGTTGAATGATCTATTGCCAAGACTGATTGGGGATATGATTTATGTTCCCTCTTGTAATGAAAAGCAAAACATAGCAGAACCTGTGATAAGTAAGGTAGATACGACGATAATCGTTGTTTACCCTAACCCTACTCAGGGAAACATAACCATTCAATCTTCACAAGAGCTCAAAGAGGTTTTTATAACTGATTTTACAGGAAAGGTTTTAATGAAAGTATTACCAGTAGTTAAGGGTGGAAGAGTACAGGCAAGTCTCAGTAACTATCCTTCAGGCACCTACCTGGTGAAGTATTATATTGAGGGTAAAGGATGGGGGATTGAAAAGGTTTTACTTGTGCACTAAATATAGAAGCCTCTCTTTGTTGTGCAGCACTAATTCCTTAATTAATTGCATTTACAATTGCTAAATCCTGATCATTGATAGAGCACCCTTCCTCCTACTGAACCATAAAGTACAAGCATCTTTTATATCTACACCTTCAACATAACCAATCGATACTACCGCTCTATTACTTTAATCATTGTTCCCGGAGTAATCCTATCTGTTAGTTTCATTCCGTTTAAAATGGCAAGCTCTTCAAGGCGCTTATCTGGCACTTTGTAAGTACGCAACGCCTGGTCGAGTGTAGTGTTTGAATTTATCGTTTTTATGCGAACCCGTTCAGGTTTTCTATTAATAATAGAAGCATCAGTTAATTGCTTAAACCCTTGCATTGAACTTAGAAAGTAATTAGAATACGTTGGGTAATCTGCTGTACTTGTTGCACCCAACATCAGGTAAATAGTTTGTCCATATTGTATCAGGTACGTCAAGGTTCTAACGCCGGCAGTTTGTTGCTGCTGTTGCGGATCTTGTTTTACGTCTGCAACCATTGATAAAGCTCTCAACCCGTTTACTGTTACTTCATCAGATCGTAACACCTGCAGATTATTTTGTTGAACTACTGCACTTGCTGCTTCCTGTAAAGTTTTGCCTGGTGCAAGCGTAAACATCATTAAAGCTTTCCCATCCTTTGGTGCCATCTGTACCCTTTGTGGCGTATTCTGGTAGTTCCAACCCTGCGGTACAGGAAACTGGAATTTTAATTCGGGATGATAGAAAGTATTGTTTTCTAAAAAACCTTGCTTTGGATCTTCACCATAAATGATCCCATCTATTCTCTTCAAATAATTATTTCTATTGATTTGAGCATTGGTAAGATTAAGTTTTTGCTTCCATTCGGTAGCCAGTTTATCTACCGTAATATTTCTGTCGCCTGGATTTGGATGCGTAGACAAAAACTCAGGTAATTCGCCTGCGCCGCTTTCTGCACCTTTTCTTTCAAGTGTAGTAAAAAAAGTAGCCATTTGATGAGCATCGTAGCCAATCTTACTTGAATATTCTACTCCAAGCCTGTCTGACTCACGTTCAGCATCACGTCCAAATTTTAAGAATAATAATCCAAGCCCTTGAGATGCAGTTTCGGCAAACCTCCCTAGTTCCGGATTGATGATTACACCTGCTAAGATTCCAAACTGCCCTAATATTTGATTTCTTTGCTGAGCTACAG
>DASVST010000574.1:0-8964 GCA_036387965.1 Segetibacter sp.
GTGAGTTTTACTTTTTTAAAGACAGGCTTGGATTAGATGCAAGTGTTTATCAAAACACCAGCTCAAACCAAATCATTAATTTACCTACATCATCCTCGAGTGGTTACATAAGCAGGCTTGTAAATGGAGGAACTATCAGAAGCCGTGGAGTTGAAGTTATGTTGAAGGGTTCTCCTGTTGCAGCTCGGAATTTAAAGTGGAATACTTTCGTCAACTTTTCAAGAAACATAAGCAAAGTAGTTTCATTACCCGAAGGAGTTGATCAATATGTTACTGGCTTCGAAAGTGTTTATGCAAGTACTGATAATACCCTCTTCTTTATTGCTACCCCCAAAAATGGCGGACGTGTTGGTGACATGTACGGAACCGGTATTTTAGAGATTAACGGGCAAAAGGTTTATGATGCAAAAGGTTTTCCCATAAGGGATCCCAACCTGCGCAACTTAGGCAATTACAACCCTGACTTTATGGTTGGTTTGAGCAATGAACTTTCATATAAAAATTTCAACTTCAACTTTCTTTGGGATTGGAGACAAGGCGGTGTTTTCTTGTCAAGAACACTTTCGTTAGGTAGTACGTCAGGTATACTTCAATCAACGCTGAAAGGTCGTGAAACTGGTGTCATTGGTGAAGGAGTAACGAATACAGGAACTTCAGCAAATCCAAAGTATGACGTTAATACAAAATCAATTGCGGCAAGTGACTATTATGGTCAGTATTACAATCGTGCTAACGAAGCCTCTTCGATCTTAGATGCGAGTTATGTAAAACTTCGCCAGGTTGGTTTGTCTTATTCTTTACCTCGAAACATTTTAGGTAAATCTATCAGCGATGTGAAGTTCGGTATCATTTTAAACAACGTTCTTCTCTTTACAGAAAACGAGAATGTTGACCCTGAAGTTAACGCTGTACAAGGTAGAAGGTATGTATATGGCGTTGATGATATGTCACTTCCCTCAAGCAGGTCTTTTGGCTTCAACTTAAATATCAAATTCTAATCAATGAAAAGTAAAATCCTCATCATAATATCTTCTCTTGTTCTTTTTGTTTCATGCAAAAAAGATCTTGCTGAAGTGAACAAAAACCTGAATGCTCCCGAACAGGCAGATCCTCAATTCCTGCTTTCAAATGTGCTTTATCAATCTGCAAAAAACAATGCAGAAGAAGCCTGGAAAAATGGAAACCTCTTAGCGCAGCACACAAGTAATATTGAATTCTTTCCTATCGACAGGTACGATCTTGGAACAAATACAGAGTTATGGAATGCTACCTATAGATTATTGAATGATGTTAATTCTATTCAGACTTCCCCTTCAAGTAATGACGCTTACAAGGGAGTCGCACTAGTATTGAAATCACATCTTGCTTCCGTCTTAACTGACCTGTGGGGAGATGTTCCTTACTCACAAGCTATCAAAGGATCTGACGGCGGAATTTTCTCACCTGTATACGATAAGCAACAGGACATCTATATGTCGCCCAATGGTATCCTGGATAATCTTGATAAAGCAATTGCACTCCTATCAACCACAAAAGATGTAATAAGCGGCGACATTTTATACAAAGGGGACTTATCAAAATGGGTTCGATTTGCTGGTTCTTTAAAGGTTAGATACTTAGTAAGAGTAAGTAAAAAAGAAAGTGTTTCAGCAGCGTTGCAAGCATTGGTTACAAAGGATAACTTTTTTAAAAGCAATAACGATAATGCGGTTATTCCATTTTTAATGTCAGCACCAAACCAATGGTTTTTAATTAATGAGAGAGAAGGCAGATATGCAGATGTGCGTATGAGTAAAACGAGTGAAAGCATTTTTACAGGGCTTAACGATGCCAGGCTTGGCGTTTACTTTAAACCCACTGCTGCTTCAGTTAATGCAAACAGTCCGGCTTTTAAAGGTTTACCAAACGGGCTAAGTCGCGAAAGCCAAAACAGTTTTAACCTGAACGATATTTCTTTAATTGGAAAACTTTTTAGAGATGATCCGCAAGGTGTAAATGCACCATTAATGACTTATGCCGAACTGCAATTTTTGTTGGCCGAAGCAGCACAAAAAGGATTGATTACGGGAAACGCAAATACTTATTACCAGGCAGGCATACAGGCTTCGCATGAATATTATAAAGTGAATGTTCCCGCGGGATATTTGACGCGGACAGATGTAGCTTTAAACGGAACAGAGAACCTAAAAAAGTTAATGACACAAAAGTGGATATCTAACTTTATGAACGGTTACGAAGCATGGTTAGATGTAAGAAGAACAGGCTTCCCTGTTTTGCCGATTCCTAAAGACAATTTGAATGCTGATAAGTTTCCTGTACGCTTCCGCTATCCCGATATTGAACAAGCTGCAAACAAAAAGAATTATACCGAAGCTGCAACAAGAATTAGCGGTGATACATATAACAGCAAAGGCTGGTGGGAAAATTAATAACAGTATAGTTGTATGAATGTAACTACCCTTCAATGGATAATACTGGTTGCTTTTGGAGTCGTCTTTTTCATTATAGCTCCAAGAGCAAAGACAGTTGAGCAATTTTTTAAAGCGAAGTCTGGTTCGGGTAAGGAACCGAATATTTTCCTGCTCACAAGCAGCCTTGTAATAGCCTGGATTTTCGCAAAGTCCATTGTAAATGCAGCAAACCTTGGCCTTGCTTATGGGTTTGTTGGAGGTTTATCTTATGCTTGCTATTACTTGTCGTTTTTAGTTGGTGGCATTGTGATTTATTACATGAGGGTCAATGGCAAGTTTGAAAGCATTCATCACTTTCTTCGAACAAGTTATGGCAACTCAGCAGTTACTTTATTTTCCCTGCTTCTTGCATTTAGATTATTCAACGAGGTATGGTCAAATACGTCGGTTATAGGTAGTTATTTTGGCAGCACAGGCTCGACAGGGTACTATGCAGCGATACTGGTCTTTACCTTCCTTACCCTGGCTTACACACTTAAAGGAGGAATGAGAAGTTCTTTGATCACCGACTCAATTCAGATGGTATTCTTTGCTGTTTTGCTTTTCATTCTCCTGATTTTTATCTTGCCTCAAAGCGATGCTTCACCCACTGATTATATCACTTCAGGTGAATGGACGATGCAGGGCGGCCTCAGCCTCATGTTTGCAGTATTTATTCAAATATTCAGCTATCCTTTTCACGATCCGGTACTTACTGACCGTGGCTTTATCAGCTCGCCAAGAAAAACAATCATCAGTTATGTTGGTGCGACTACCGTTGGGTTTTTATCCATTTTATTATTCAGCTTTATTGGCATATTCGCGAAGTTTAAAGGCCTTGAGGGACAGGCAACAGTAGAAGTAAGTAAACTATTAGGAGTAGTTGTTATGCTAATGATGAATTTAATCATGATAACTTCCGCTGCTTCTACGATAGACTCTACGTTTTCGTCTTCGTCAAAACTCATCGTAGTAGATCTTAAAAGGAAAAGTTGGGAAAGCATTTCAAAAGGAAGACTTACCATGATTTTAGTAGCGGTTCTAGGGACAATACCCGTATTTTTTTCAGCAGATATTCTATCAGCAAGTACAATAAGCGGTACAATGGTTATTGGGCTTGCACCAATATTTTTATACTGGAAAAAGCCGATGCCTAAGATCTCGTTTCATCTTTCCGTTTGGACAGGTGCCGCTGTTGGTCTGCTGTTGGCTTCAGGCAAAACACCACAATCTTTGATCTGGTTCGAGGGAAAATATGGGGACCTTTTATCCCTTAATATTTTAGGTTCTGTACTATGCTTTACTTTATTCTTCCTACCCCTCTTGTTTTCCAAAAAGGTGAATAATCAAACTAAAGATGAAAATATAAAATTACACGAGCAGTTTGCAGAGGCGTAATTTTGCTTACTGATGGAAGAATTGAGATCAATAAAAGACCTTGGTAATAGAAGTGGAAAGCTGATATTTTTTGGTGGCGTTTATAGTAACCTTCAAGCGTTACAAGCTTTAAAAGAATGGGCAGAGCAGAATAAATACCCGCCTGAAAATGTTTTTTGTACGGGTGATGTTTTCGGTTATTGTGCTCAACCAATGGAATGTATTGCTCTACTTAAAGAGTGGAACATCAACACCATTGCTGGAAATGTAGAACTGCAAATAAGAAACGATAAAGACGAGTGCGGTTGTGATTTTACGAGTGGTGGAAGGTGTGATTTGTTCTCGAAAACCTGGTATAGGTATATACAGTCTCAGGTTGATGATAACGCAAAGGAATGGCTTAAACAATTACCAGAGTTCATCAAAATAAAATACGGCAATAATCACATAACCATTGTTCATGGCTCGTGGTTCAACACGTCTGAATTTATATTTAAGTCTACTCCATGGCAGAACAAACAAGAGAACTTTAAGGCAACACAATCAAACATAATTATAGCAGGGCATTGCGGTTTGCCATTTGCTGATGTAAGAGATGATTATAAATGGTTGAATGCCGGAGTAATTGGGATGCCTGCTAATGATGGAACACCACGTGTTTGGTTTTTAACTACCGATGATGATAACGGTGAACTCAACTATCAATTTCATTCATTCAATTACGATCATCATACTGCCGGTTCGTTGATGGCAAAAAATAACTTACCCGCTTCTTATGCTAATACACTCTCGACAGGCATATGGGATAATTGCGAAATACTTCCAGAGGAAGAAACAAAGCAACAAGGGAAGGCGCTTCAGTTTTAACTCAATTACTCTAAAGAAATCTTCCAGTATAATGAGTCAAATGGTGAGGGAATTTCCTGTTGATCTTTATTTTGAAGTTGGAGGTAGAAGCAGGGTTGAATTTATTATAGAAGATAAAGGCAATAAAGGCTCATTGATCTGCAGAATGTAATAAGCAGGCGATTGCAGGAATTCGTAAATAAATCCTGATTAGAATGTTACCTTTAAAACAAACTAATATATGCTCCATTTCTTTCCTCATCTACTTATAGGCATGCCTGGTGGTTCCGAATGGATCATGATTATAATTGCGCTGGGTATTTTGTTAGCACCGGTTATACTTGTAATTTATCTTCTAAAGGTTTACCTCAATAAGAAGAAAGAAAAAGAAGTAATCAGAAAATTGTAAGTGTTTTCTCTTTACTTCTTCAAATTAGTTTCCATCAATTTCAAAATTCGTTTGTACTCATCCATCCAACTTGTTGGTTCTACAAAACCATGATCTTCCATTGGATAAACCGCTAACTCCCAATTCTCTTTCTTAAGTTCGATCAGGCGTTGCGAAAGCCGAACAATATCCTGGAAGTGTACATTCACATCAACCATTCCATGAGCCATAAGTAAAGCTCCTTTTAAACCTTCAGCATAGTATATCGGGGAGCTTTTTTTATAAGCTAAAGTATCGGTAAACGGCTCGTTTAGAATGTTTGCGGTATACCCATGGTTGTAATGCGCCCAATCGGTAACAGAACGTAATGCAGCACCGGCAGCAAATACATCGGGCTTTGTAAACATTGCCATCAGCGTTATAAAGCCACCATACGATCCACCATAAATACCAATTCTCTTCGGATCCACTCCATGCTTTTCTGTAAGAAATTTTGCACCATCAATATGATCAGACAGATCTTTGCCACCCATAAATCGGTAAATACCTGTGCGCCAATCGCGACCATAGCCTGCACTTCCGCGGTAATCAATATCGAGCACTGTATAACCCTGATCAACTAACAAATTATGAAACATGTATTCTCTAAAGTATGTGCTCCACCATTTGTGCGCATTCTGTAAGTACCCTGCTCCATGTACAAAAACCACTGCAGGTTTAGTCGCATGTGGCGTTGTTGGTTTATACAATCGGGCATAAACCTGTGCTCCATCCCCTGCAGTAAATGTCACTACTTCAGGATCTTTCCAGGGATAAGATTTGAACTCTTCTGTTTGTGCATTAAAGGTTACCTGTTGTGCTTTTGAACCGGGTTTGTTTTCCTGTATGAAAAGTTCCCATGGCTTTGTACTGTAAGAGTATAATATTGCAAGTTGTTTTTCATCAGGCGAAAGTGTTACCTGATTTGCACCCGTCATTGTTGTAATTCTTTCAGGCTTACCTCCGTTTACAGCCATTCTGTAAAAATGCTGCTCTCCCGGATGAACTTCATTTGTAGCAATAAAGAATGTCTTTTTATCTATTGATAAATCCGCTTGCTGAACCTCGAACTTACCAGATGTTAATTGCTTTTTTGCTCCTGTATTTACATTGATCGTATACAAGTGCGAATAACCTGTTGCCTCGCTTTGGTACCAATAAGTGCTGTCGTTTATCCACCTGTTATCGGCACCACCAAAAGGACTTGTTCCTGGTCCACCTATCCATGCCTCATCACGCTGCCTATCTAATAATTTTAATTTTGCAGTTGCAGTATCAAGTAACATAAGCCACCTGTCTTTATTATCTGCTGAGCGAACTTCTACAACACCTGTACTTCCTTTATCATTCCAATAAGGCCCGTAAAATGTTACTGCCCTTTGTGTAGGCTTTTTCTTAGATGTATCACTTGTTCTGGTATCTTTTGCATAATCAGGAAGGTCTGTTATGCCTGGGAGTTGGTCAGGTTTAATAAAGTAAACAGTGTCTTTTGCAGCATCAAAAATATAGAACTCACTCGTGCCTGCAGGAGCGCCAACTTTTGTTCTTCCGGGTATATCTGTAGTAAAACCGGTTTCAGTAACATAGTTCGGAATGATGGTTGTCTTCGCATTTGCCGCTTGCTTACTTAACCTATAAGAAATGAATCTTCCCGTAGGGCTAACATTTATACCATTGAATATTTTATCTTCCGAATAAATTGCTCTCAGTTGCTTTTCCTTAGGCAATGTTTTAGCTGCTGCTTCTGCGCTGTCACGCTTTTCCTTTCTTGTTCTTAAAACTTCCATATTTCTCAGCTGGTCGTTTTTAAGCCAAATTTCCTGGGCATTAAGCACTTCCTTTCTTTCTTCTTTTGGAGGAGCAGCGCCACGTTGAAAATTAGTGAGCTGAGTTGTTAATCCTGTTGATATATCCCAAGAGAAAATATTCTGGTTCCTGCTGAAAGCTACTTTAGTATCGTTCTCAATGAAGTCCGGATTACTTTCCGCTTCCACAGTTTTTGTAATTCTTCTTTCAACACCTGTCTTTAAATCTGTAAGAAAAATATCGTCATTTTTAGCATACGTGTAAGCAGTTCTTGCATTATTATAATTTATCGAAGAAGCAGAAAGTGTTGTTTGCCGAAGAGCATAATCTGCTTTTTTAGGTTGGAGTGAATCTTTAGTGATATAGTATACAGAGTCAGAAATCTTTTTCTCTGGGTTCCACCTGAAGAAGAGTCTTTTACCATCCCTGCTCCAAAATGGAGACGAAGGCGAGGTTCCAATCCACATAGGATCTCTCATAATTTTTTCAACTGTTAGCGTCTCAAGCTTTTGCGCTGAAGCGACATGTGATGATGTTACAAACAGGAAAGTAATTGCGCTATATAGTATTGTGCGTGTGAGATTGAGTGTCCTCATTATACGTTTGATTGTACAACGAACATACTAAAAAAAGAAGCAGGCTTCAAAGAGAATTGACGCTATTGAAAAGTTAGGTCTCAGTCATTGTTGTGGTGCGGTGGTTCTTACTTTCACTATTTACCAATGTATAACCAACAACCAGCATTAATACTGATATACCTAAAAAGCTATAGTTACCTACCTCGTGGTTAGATGAAAACTCTACTACATTATGCAGTTTCAATAAGTGGTGATCTATAATTCCTTCTACTATATTGAATAACCCCCATCCTAACAATAAGCCACCGCTCAATAGTTTACCAGAACGATTAACGTCTTTTCTCCAAAGCAGTTTCCATAACAGAATAACACCGATTAGTACTACTATTAAGCAAAAGGCATGAAACACACCATCCCAAAACATGTTTACACTTTTACCGATATATTCAGTAGCAGGTATTTTGTTTGACAGCATTTCGTGCCATTGAAGTATCTGGTGTAACACAATGCCGTCCACAAAACCACCTAAACCTATACCCAACACCATCGATGCAGTAGTTAAGGGCACAGGCGAAAGTATTTGGATAGTGGGATTAGCAGCCAACTGTGACCTGTGCTTTTTAGCCGCTATTGCTGCCAGGATTGCCACTACAACAGCTATAACAATAAATGCAGAAAGCATTATTGCAAGGTTTGGATAGAATGTGCTGTTGTAAATGCCATCTTTTATTTGCTTATTACAAGTAATACAAGCAAAAGCAGATGTACCTGTAATTACAAACAATAAAGTAAATAGATACCTGATCATCATTATAGTTTAGATAGAATCCCTATGTTTCTGCACAATGAATAAATCCCAAGGAGGTAATCATACTCTACGTTTAATTCAATAAATATATAGCACATTTATCACATGTATCCTCCCGAACGAAAACCTATGCACGAATTATTTTTAAAAGGAGCCTGGTTTTCTGTAATGCTTTGCTTTACGTGAAAAAAAAGCTCTCGCATTTGCGGGAGCTTTTTACATAGTGCTTTTTGAAAACTGATATCGTGTCTCTAGCGTTTCCTTTTTACCGGCTTGTTCAAATTTTCCTTCACCCTGAATTCTACAATCTTCGTAATCAAACGTAACGGCATTGGTTTATCAAGGGGAAATTGAACTGACCCTTTCGCTCCTTTGTAAACAGAAACTTCTTTCTCGAATGCTTTTATTCCTGATGGAGCCGGATAGAAACCAATATGATTTTTATAAGCAGCAAAGTGAACCAGGTTTCCATTTAAGACAAAAGTGGGGATTCCATAGTTGATTACCTCTTCTGCTTCTGGTGCTGCATGTCTTATACATTCCCGAATTTGTTGCAAATGAGATTGAACTTCCTTCGGAAAGCTACTTATGTATTCATCTATGTCTTTTGCAAGGGTGTTCATAAAAAGTTTGAATACTTCGTTTTGTTTGATATAAAAATAAGAAGATATA
>DASVST010000575.1:0-2276 GCA_036387965.1 Segetibacter sp.
TGTGGTAAAAATTGTAGAAGGATTGACTGAAATTGTTGTCGGGGATTGGTTTGGATATGTAGGCTCAACAGCAACTATGAAATATATTCCCGGGTATCCTGTAGGAAGTATTTATGGCACATCCTATCAAAGGTATTATGGAAGTAAGGTAGATGATAAGAGAACGATTGATTATAGCTTACCTATGGTAATTGCTGCTACAGGCGGTAACCGGGGATTTCCGGTAAGAGATCTTACACAGCGGATTTTAGGGAACTCTCAACCTGATTGGACAGGTGGGATTATGAATACTATCAATTACAAAAATGTAAGCCTTTCATTTCTCTTTGAAACGCAACAAGGACAGGATAGATATAACCAATTAGCTAATTACATGTCAGCATTTGGAACCGCACCATTTACTTTAGATAGAAATACTTCAAAAGTATTCCCTGGTGTATTACCTGATGGTACACCGAATACCCAATTGGTATTTATGGGGCAAGGTGTAGGACCTGATGGAAGAGATTATACAGATGGTTACTACAGAAACGTATATCGCGGTGTAACAGAAAACTTTGTTGAAGATGCATCTTGGGTTAGACTAAGGAATTTAAGCTTGAGTTATAAGCTTCCAACGAGTTTTTTAAGAACCAACATAGTTAAGGATGCAACCGTAACATTTACTGGTAACAATCTTTTCCTATGGACAAAGTTCAGCGGATTCGATCCCGATGCGAGCAGTTCTAATTCTGGTAGTAATGTTGATGCATTCACAGGTTTTGCATACCCAGCAGTGCGCAGCTATTTGTTTAGTCTTAACCTTAATTTTTAAATTTTTATTTATGAAAGTGCTTCGATACATATGTGTGTTTTTGTTAACTGGTTCGATTACATCTTGTGAAAAATTCTTAGATGTAAATACCAACCCTAATTCTCCAACCACAGCTCCAATTAATGGCTTGCTATTAAGAACGACCCAGCAAACAGGCTTAAATGTTTTTAGGGCAGGTGACCTCACTTCAAATTACGTGCAGTACTTAGCTTCGCCAAACGCTGCTTCACCTTCTGATACCTATGATCAAATAGATGCTAGCGGAACTTGGTCGTCTTTATATGATAACATGACAGACATCTATGATATGGAAAAAATGGCGACTGAAAGAGGGGCTACTCAGTATCAGGGAGTCGCAAAGGTACTAATGGCAATGAATCTCCAGTTAGTTCACAATTTGTGGGGTGCGGCGCCGTATTCTACAGCTTTTTCAACTGAAACTATTACGCCTAAGTATGATGATGCAACTGCGATTTTTCAAAGATGTATATCTCTTCTTGATGAAGGGGTAGTGCTGTTGCAACAAGCTGGAAGTAAAATCACTATACCCACAGCAGTAGCTACAAGTCCTGATCTTATACACCAGGGATCAACTGCCAAATGGATAAAGAGTGCACGTGCATTAAAGGCAAGGCTATTAAATCAGTTGAGTAAAACACCACAATACAATCCGACTGCAATACTTGCAGAATTGGCTGGTTCATATACATCTGCCGCCGATGATGCGGCCATCACTACGTTTGATGTGCGCAATCCATGGAACGCAGTTGCTGTAGCAAACGCGGGGCAAATATTGCAGGGGTTTCTTTCTGAATATTATGTAAATATGATGAAGGATACTGTACAAAAAAACTTTGATCCGAGACTTCCATTGATTGCTACTATTACAAAATATGGAGATTACAGAGGGACCCGCAATGGAAAGGGTCGGATTGGTACGGGTATTAGCCAGGAGGAATCTTATCTTAGCACTACAGGTTATTACTCAAGTCAAAAATCTCCACTCTTCATTATTACATATGAAGAAATTAAGTTTATAGAAGCTGAAGTTGCGTTTAGAACCAATGATAAACCTCGTGCTTATGCAGCATTTTTGGAAGGTATAAGAGCTAATATGAATAAAATGGGAGTAACTACTGCTAACCGGGATGCATACGTCAATCATAGTTCTGTTTCAGTTGGAACAACTGGCTTAACTTTAGAGTTAATACTCCGTGAGAAGTACAAAGCATTATTTTTAATGCCCGTTACATGGGATGATGCTCGAAGGTTCAATTACGCATACCAAGGTTTCCAAATGCCCTTAAATGCAGTACAACAAACATTCATCAGGCGATTGGTTTATCCTAATGTAGAGAGAAGTCGTAATGGAGCAAATGTTCCAACGGTAACCAGTGTTACGGATAAGCTTTGGTGGGATCAATAAATTTAGAAAAAGTAATAGAAAATGGCTGCCGTTTTA
>DASVST010000576.1:0-1794 GCA_036387965.1 Segetibacter sp.
AATGTGTCAAAAACAAAACATCAACAACATAAAGAAACTGACTTGATCATGGTTTTTAGAAAAGGATTTCGTAATTCTTCAGGAGGATATTGAACTTGTAAAATTGAAATTCTGCCGACAAGATAGTTAAACAATCCTTGAGTTCTACGTGGTTCCAAGATTTTAATCAAATTTTCATTTTGAACTTCCTAAATTTAAAAGACCTCCTACAAGAGGTGGTCTTTTAACCCGTTGGAGAATTTGAAGTTCTTAGCGCCAGATCATGATTTTCGAAGTCTGGACACCATCATCACTGGCAACTTTTTATACATTCAGAAGATTGACTTTTAATCAAAACTAAATACGTTGCTTGATTAGCTAGGCCACATCAATCTAGTACAGCTAACAAGCAATATATAAATAATTTTTGGACACAATTCAGGCAAAGGTTTGTTAGTTGCCTACCACTCTTCCCCCACCCTTATACTTATTGCTCCAGTAGCTGTCAGTAAGATCACTGATCATTACGCCCTGGCTTGTTGAGGCATGTACGAATTTGTTGTTCTTGAGATAGACGCCAACATGAGAAATGGCGCGTCCGCCGGTATGAAAGAATACAAGATCGCCTTCCTGCAATTCTTCATCCTTAACCTTATTACTTTTTTGATATTGCTCTTGTGCAGTACGGGGAAGTTGTATGTTGTAAAGATTGCCAATAATGATCTGTGTAAAACCCGAGCAATCAATTCCATCTTTGGTAGTTCCGCCCAGTGAGTAACGTGTGCCCCACCATTCATCTACCATTTTAAGTAAGTAATTATTAGTTAAGCTCTCTGGTGAAGCGTCTAAAAGCAAGGCATACTTTAACTGTAGCCAATCTCCCCTTTCAGCATCGGCAGCGGTATAATTAGAAACTGTTTCGTTTCTATAAAGCGTCTCATGGAATTTCATGCTTTTAGGAACATTAGGACCGATAGATGCATGCCTGGAGGTTACACGCTGTCCGGAAGTAACAGAAATGTCTTCGAGAAACTGTACTTTCCTACCTGCTTTCTTCTGTGTACTTTTCTCGTTTGAAGTATCGAGTGCCGTAAGGGTTTTTAGCTGACTGCAACTACTCAATACAAAAATGCTTAGTAAACTGTAGATCAGTTGTTTAATCATAATAGGGTGTGGCAAAGAAAGGGACTAAAGATTAAACGTGCAAGTTTTTCCACAAGTATTTTCATTCTGTTAAGCCTTTTTTAATGTGAGAAAATTGTGGCAACTATCATATTCTACTAGCAGAGACTGAGAAGGGAATCATCTATTTTTGTTGCTCAACTTCTACCCTTTCATGTGCAAATTTTCGCATCTACACGTTCATACGCAGTTTAGTTTATTAGATGGTGCAGCTTCCATAAAAAGTCTTTATAACAAGGCAATTGCTGATGATATGCCTGCACTTGCAATAACAGATCATGGAAATATGTTCGGCGCTTTTGAATTTGTAGCCGAGGCATACAAGCACAAAAATGATGATGGCTCGCTCAAGGTAAAACCTGTTGTTGGTTGTGAGTTTTATGTGGTGGAAACGAGGCATAAAAAAGCGTTCACAAAAGAACAAAAAGATGACCGCTTTCACCAGGTGCTGCTTGCAAAAAATGCAAAAGGATACGAAAATCTCTTGAAGCTTACATCACTTGGTTATTGCGAAGGAATGTATAGCAAGTATCCCAGGATTGATAAGGAGCTGATTGAGAAATATAGCGAAGGATTAATTGCAACAACTTGTTGCCTTGGTGCTTATGTTCCGCAGACCATTCTTCGCGATGG
>DASVST010000577.1:0-1789 GCA_036387965.1 Segetibacter sp.
TAATCTACAGTTTTATATGAACAGGCGATACAAGCCATATCGGTCCGAGTTTCGTACGCCATTTTCAAGTGAAGGCTGGGCATTATATTGGGAAATGCTTCTGTGGGATAAAAACTTTCATGATACACCTGAAGAAAAGGTTGGTGCCCTCTTCTGGCGAATGCACAGATGTGCCCGAATCATCTTTTCTTTAAATTATCATCTTGGTAAATGGACACCACAGCAGTGCATCGATTTTTTGGTTGAGCGGGTAGGGCATGAGCGGTTTAGTGCTGAAGGCGAAGTTCGCCGTTCTTTTACTGGAGGATATGGTCCGTTATACCAGATTGCGTACATGATTGGAGGCTTGCAAATAAGGGCGTTATATAATGAAGTTGTTGCCACAAAAAAAATGACTGAGAAACAATTTCATGATACTTTTCTGCAGGAAAATACAATACCTATTGAGATGTTTAGGGCTATTGTAACAGATCAGAAACTTTCAGAAAACTATAAGACTCAATGGCGGTTTGCAACTAACCTAAAATAGCTGATTAGACGCCTTCATCAATTTCAATACAACTTTAACAAGCACTTGCCAATATTGAGCATGATATCTGGTTAATTTAGAGAAACAATTTACGAGGTATGCGTTTGTTCACTCTCCTTTTTCTACTTATCTCTTTTAAAAGCTATTCTCAATGCAAAACTTATGTCAGGTCTGCCAACGGTCAGGTCATCAATTGCATTGATAAAAATGATTTGAAGCAAGGAAAGTGGGTTGTAAGAAAAGAAGGTCTTCGAGGAGAGCCCGGATATGAAGAAGAAGGTATTTATATCGATGGTAAGAAAGAAGGCATCTGGAGATTATACACTCAAATGGGCGACCTGTTTGCAGTTGAAAGGTACCGCTGGGGTAATAAAGATGGACTTAATCAATATTTTGATATTGCTGGTTTAATTAGAGAAGAAAGCTGGAAAGCAGTTAACCCTGCAAACCCGTATGATACTGTTGATGTATACGATCCTATCAATCCGAATAAGGTTATAATGAAGGTGGTTAAGATTGAAGGAACTTCAGTTAAGCATGGCAAGTGGAAATATTATGAAAGCAATACAGGAAGAATAGTAAAAAGCGAAAGCTGGTTTTTAGATAAGATTGAAGATCCCAATGCATTTGCAAACTTGAGTGCACAGGCAACTTCGGACACGGCTACAAAAAAGCCGGTAGCTAAAGTAAAGCCCAAAGAGGTTGCAGAGTTTGAAAAGAAATTAGGTAAGAAAGGCAAGAAGGTTATTGATGGTAAGACTGGTTTCTAAAACCTGTACAAAGATATTTATCCCGCTGGTGTTGCATCAGCGGGATTTTTTATAGGCATAATTTTTTAAACTCCTTAAGTAAACACATCTATGAGCTCTGCATTTATAAAAGAAAGCGAAGAACAGTGGCTGCATGAAATTCAGCCTACTATCAATGCTCTGGTGGTTTATCTAACCAGGGAAAACAACGGCATAAGAGTTTATGAGAAAAAAATTTCGTGCATCCTAAACTTGGTTTAGAAGTGCACGAAATGAGTAATGGACTGCTTTATGCAAAAGATAAAGAAGCACGTTGGTATGTTGCCGGTTAACTATAATTCTACGCCGATCTTTACAGATATTCTTCTGTAAGTATTCTCAAATTTTTGTTTGTACTCGTGAAATCGTCCGCCTATTCCGGGTCCGTAAGCAGATCTTTCTCCTTTAAGTTGTTTTAAAGTAAACCCGCCGCTCAACAGGAAAGCACTCTTTGTTCCTAAAGGAATTTTCC
>DASVST010000578.1:0-3856 GCA_036387965.1 Segetibacter sp.
GGGCAGAGTAGCTATGCTGCATCAAAAGCGGGCATCATAGGCTTTACGAAATCTGTAGCACTTGAGTTGGGTAGCCGAAGCATCCGCTGTAATGCAATAGCTCCCGGCTTTGTTGAAACCGACATGACGCACTACCTTAAAGAAGGGGAAGCGGCTAAAGCGTTTCTGGACAAAATACCCTTAGGCCGTTTTGGTAAGGCAGAAGAAATTGCAGGTACAACGTTATTTCTTGCAAGCGATCTAAGCAGTTATGTTACCGGCCAGGTTATAAGTGTTTGTGGAGGACTGAACACATAGTCCATTTCTGTTGTTATGTAACTGATTAAACTTTGATAAAGTTATGTTGGCACCAAATTTTTTTATATACCATGTATATCCTTAGTTTTGCAGCACTTTGGTAATGAAGAGAAACAGAAAATCATATAGCATATTTCAATTGGCTTCTGCAGCTTTTATGATACTGGCTTTGTTATGGCTTACTGTAAGCATTCCTTTTGTTTCTGCTAGTCAACAAGAACTTGTTAAGCAAGGAATGACGAGCCAGGGCTCGCCACTCTCTGGAGCTGACGAAGAATCTACCAACCCTTTTGGTAATAATACAGAAGAGAAAAGTTCAACGAGCAGCTCATCTGTTTCCGAAGAATACCTACATGAACACCATGTGATAAACCACCTTTTTACTATTATTTCTCAATTTTTTAAAGGTGAAAACGCAAGTACTTATATCGCATTCCACGGCGAAATATTGATTCCCCCACCGAACGTAGCATAATTTCTTTTACTTCTTAGTTGAGGCTTTTACAGCCAATCTATCATTGTGTTTACGACAGTGTTTATAGTACACTTGTATGCACACCTCAAATTTTAACTACAACAATAAATCGTTAATAGTAATTGATAACAAAATCATAGGTCTATGAAAAAGCATTCGAAAGAGTTTTTGAAAAATCTTACACCTTACCAGGGATATGAGTTATTGGTAGAAGGTAACAAGCGTTTCATTAGTAATTTAAAAACCGATCACGATCACCTGGAACTAATCAACCAAACAAGAGAAGGTCAATATCCATTCGCTGTAATATTAAGTTGCATGGATTCCCGTACATCCGCAGAATTAATATTCGACCAGGGATTAGGTGATTTATTCAGTATAAGAGTAGCAGGCAATGTTGTTAACAACGACATTCTTGCAAGCATTGAATATGCTACAAAATATGTGGGTTCCAAAGTTTTAATGGTTTTAGGACATACTGAATGCGGAGCGATCAACAGTGCAAAGCAAGGTGTTAGAGATGGGCATATCACTGACTTGCTTAAACGTATCCAACCGTCAATTAGTAAGGCTTTGCTTAAAACAGGCGATGACTACCTGTTTGAAGATAAAGTTGCTTATGCAAACGTTGAAAACAGCCTTGAAGAAATTCTTATCAGAAGCGAAATAGTAAAAGAGATGTTCGCAAAAGGAGAAATAGGAATAGTAGGCGGAGTATATAACATTGAAACCGGGCAGGTAGATTTTTTCAAAAATCTTACAAAGGAAGACAAGCATATCCGGCAACAAGCCAGTGCTGAAGTTTAGGTTTTATTGTTAACATATTCAAATACAAAACTGATTAAAATGAGATTGACAACAAAGTATATTAAATCCGATTTGCTATCGGGATTAGTCGTTTTTTTAGTTGCGTTGCCGCTTTGCCTCGGTATTGCAGTTGCCAGTGGTGCACCACCTTTCTCCGGTATTATTACCGGTGTAATTGCAGGAATAGTCGTAGGATATTTAAGCGGATCAAACGTGAGCGTTTCGGGTCCCGCGGCGGGCCTTATTGCTATTGTGCTGGTTGCTATCACGGATTTAGGGTACGAGACTTTTTTAGTTGCAGTTGTAATTGCCGGGGTTATTCAGCTATCGCTTGGCTTTGCTAAAGCCGGAGGTATTTCCAGTTATTTCCCCACCAGTGTGATAGAAGGGATGCTTGTGGCTATAGGTATCATTATCATTAAGAAAGAGTTACCTCATGCTATCGGTTATGATAAGGCACATGAGGGAGATTGGTTTGCGCTTGAGTCTGGAGCAGAATCAGGCTTCTTTACCGAAATAATAAATGCAATCAACTACGCTCACGTGGGAGCTATTATTGTTACTGTTGTGTCAATTGCAATATTGGTCGCATTCAATAAGTTCACGTTTCTAAAAAAAATCAAAGCTCTTCCGGGAGCCTTGATTGTTGTTATAGTTGGTGTAATCTTAAACGAGATATTCAAAGCTTCGGAATCAGCCTTAGCTATTTCCCAGGATCACCTGGTAACGTTGCCAACAGCTTCGTCTTTTAACGAGTTTGTTGGTCAGTTTATCACTCCAAACTTTGCCGGTTTTACAAATCCAAAAGTGTGGGTAGTTGGGGTAACCATCGCCATTGTTGCTAGTATTGAAACATTACTATGCCTTGAGGCAGGCGATAAGATGGACCCTTTAAGGCGCTTCTCCAGTGCTAATGCAGAGCTGAAAGCGCAAGGTGTTGGTAATATTTTAGCAGGAATGATAGGTGGCCTACCGATGACTTCGGTTATTGTAAGAACATCTGCTAACATAAATTCAGGTGCTAAAACCAGGTTATCAGCAATAACACACGGTGTCTTGTTGTTCGTAACAGTTATAACGATTCCATTTCTACTTAACAAAATACCTATGGCCTGTCTTGCAGCCATTCTAATAATGATTGGTTTGAGATTGGCAAGTCCTAAAGTATTCAAACACATGTGGCATTCGGGAAAATACCAGTTTGTACCTTTTATAGTTACAGTAGTTGCCGTTGTGCTTACTGACCTTTTAAAAGGGGTGGGAATTGGTTTAGCAATCAGCATTTTCTTTATTCTTAAAGGCAACATGAGGCTTGCCTATTTCTTTAAAAAGAAGGAACATCATGAAGGTGAAACAATACACATTGACCTTGCGCAAGAAGTATCTTTTTTAAACAAAGCTGCTATCAAACAAACATTGGCTCATCTACCAGAGAATAGCAAAGTTCTTATCGATGCTGGTAGTAGTGTTTATATTGATTTTGATGTGCTGACACTCATCAGAGACTTTGTAGCCTTTGGAGCAAAAGAAAGAAACATAACAGTTAAGCTGAAAAATTTTAAAAAGTCTTATAAAATGGAGGATGCGGTTCACGTGCATTCTGAAGATGATTCGCTAATCGAGGACAAGCAAGTGCTGGTTCCACAAAATAATTAAATGAGCACAACACTAAACAAGGGAACCGTTACAGGCCATGTGGATAGCCGCAGCAGCCATCATTTTGATGAGGCACATGCACTGCACGAATTGAGGCATTTTTTGCCAACTCAGACACCGCTGAAAGATTTTATTCATCATAACTCTTTACATGCATTTCAGCACATGAAGTTTTATGATGCGATTTTTAAAGCTTCAAAGATCTTCGGTTACCAGGTTACACTACAGTTAACAGAGTTCAGGCAGCTGTATAAAAACGGCCGTATCAACAATGAAGTACTGGAGAAAATCATTGCTGAAAAAAAAGGTGTAAATAATGTTGAGAAGTGGAAAGAAAACCTTCTTCATAAAGACTATGATACCCACAACTCAGCAAGGATTGGTTTACTTAGAGCTAACTGGAAAAACCAGTACAAAATAGACCTGGATAATCTTGTACAACCATTACTTTTTAGAATACTCTGCAGCTATCTCGACCAAGGAATTTCCATCTGGAAGTTTCCTTCAACTAAAGATGGTTTTCTTGCTGCTATCAGAGAACTGGAAAAAAATAGTTTTAGCAGCTTCTTTAAAACCAGAAGAGCAAAACAGTTGATACAAGACAATCCATCAATTACTGAT
>DASVST010000579.1:0-3350 GCA_036387965.1 Segetibacter sp.
ATGTCATCTTCACTGTTTTCTGTGCCAGATTTTTTTATTCTTATGTGAAGATTTCCATCACCTGCATGTCCATAACATACCGCATGAAAGTTATATTGTTTACCAAGCTCCTTCACACCATGTACTAATACAGGTAACGAAGCTCGAGGCACTACAGTATCTTCTTCAATCGTATAACCTGCAATCTTTACTGCTTCAGCTACACGTCTTCTCATTTTCCATAATTCGGTTTTCTGTTGTGCATCATCTGCAAATAGCGCATCGCCTGCACCGTATTGTGCAAGTACCTCACTTATTGCTTCCATATCATTCATCAGCACATCCATATTGTTTCCGTCTACTTCAATTATAAGATGTGCTGCGTCATCATCATCAAGAGGTATGGTAGTATTCTCAACATAAGCACTTACTATTTGAAGCGCTTCTATCTCCATCAACTCAAGTCCGCTGGGTACAAAGCCCGCTCTAAAAATTGCACTAACAGCTTCACCGGCTTTCTCCAGCGATTTGAAGGGAACGAGCATCAATAATTCATACTTCGGAAGTGGTATAAGCTTCAAAACTATTTTAGTTACAATACCCAACGTTCCTTCGCTGCCAACTATCAAATGTGTAAGGCTATATCCCGTAGAATTTTTTAAAACATTTGATCCTGTCCAAATAATTTCGCCTGTTGGTAATACTACCTGAAGGTTTAACACATAATCCCGAACAACACCATACTTTACAGCTTTCGGTCCACCGCTGTTTGCAGAGATATTTCCACCGATAAAACAACTGCCCCGGCTGCTCGGGTCTGGTGGATAAAACAATCCTTTTTCTTTAACCGTATTTTGAAGTACTTCTGTAATAACGCCAGGCTCCGTAGTAACCTGCAGGTTCCTTTCGTCAATTTCAATAATTGAATTCATCCGCTCGGTAGAGATCAACACGCCACCTAAATTCGGTAAAGCGCCGCCGCTTAATCCTGTGCCGGCTCCCCGTGGTGTAACTGGTATTCTTTCGCTGTTACAAATTTTCATTATTTCACTTATCTCTTCTGCAGTACGTGGCTTAACAATTACTTCAGGTAAATAAAGTAAATGCTCGGTTTCATCATGTCCATAATTATGTAAGTTTTCTTCATCAACCATAACATTGCCTTCACCAACTATTCTTTCAAACTGTTCAATGTTCGCAGCTGTAATAAGGCTTTTATTTATAATTGCTTCCATGCATTTGGTTTCGTTCAAAAATCGGAATAATAAGCGACTTTGTAAAATGTGAAGACAATCAAAAAGATTATGTAGCCAACCCTGGTTTTCAATTAGGCTTTACTTGCGTCGCACACTTGTACATTTAGGAAGATAGCAGCTTTCGTTTCGACTATATCTCGCTTCTTATTCTTCGGGGTTTCAAAAACTTCTAGCAAGACTTGCATTTACACCGCAGTTGCACACATAGAAGCGCTAAAACCAAACGTATAACTCTTTAAAACGAAACGTATAGCTTTCTGAAAATTCTGTACGGGCAAGGCTTTCAGGGGAATAAAGCAGCATTTTTGGAAGGAAAACGTATCATTTCTTATACGTTTCGTTTTATTACACAATCTCAAAAATTATACGTTTCGTTTTTACCCCCTTACACAGGTTTGCAGACGAAGTGATTGCGGCGCAACGATGATGCCTTGACCAGCATAGCTGGTATCTAAATGAGTTTTCCCCCAATTGTTAAATTTTTCTAATAATATATAGCAGCTGTAACATACTACGAAGTCAATCGTATATTTGATACGAATTAGTTCGTATAACAATAACCAAACACACACTATTATGAAACAACATTTCACTGCCACAAGACTCGTATTACTACTTGGTGTAACCGCAGCTTCAATCTGCATATCCGGCTTTCGGGAAAAGGATAGCGTCAAAGTCAAATCCTTTCGCACCGACTACGGTGGAGATACTACCATACCCGGCAAGCGCAATAGTATTTCGGATGTCGAATTAGATAAGGCGATGCAGCAACTTGATAAACAGATGCTACAGCTAGATGTGCAAATGAAGAAGCTTGACCTCGGTAAAATACAAAAGGACATTGATGCAAGCATCAACAAAATTGACTTTGAAAAAATTGGTAAAGAAGTTCAGGCATCCTTAGCAAAGATTGACTGGAATCAGATACAAGGCGATGTAAAAGAGGCAATGGAGAAAGTGAAAAAAGTTGATATGGTAAAGGTGCAGGAGGAAATGAAAAAAGTTACTGCGGAAATGGAAATGTTGAAGATTGATGTAAACATTAACTCCGAAAGAATAAAGAAAGACGTTGGTGAAGCAATGGAAAAGGCGAAGGTATCGATGGAGAAAGCTAAGGTTGAACTTAAGCTGATGAAAGAGTTTACTGATGCTCTCGAAGCAGATAAATTAATTGATAAAAAGAAGGCTTATAAAATAGAAGTGAAAGGTGGAGAGCTTTATATTAATGAGAAAAAACAATCAAAAGAAATAAGTGATAAATTTCGTAAGTACTTTAAGAAAGACGATTACAGCATTCAGAGTGACGGGGACAATGGAATATCGATTTAGACAATCGAAGCTAACCTAAGAGTAAAACCGAAGCCCATAAAGCTTCGGTTTTTTATTTGTCGTAAGTTTTTTAGAATCTAACTGCAGGACACTTCAAAGGCTTACTCGGATCAAATATTCCTTGTTTGATAATAGAAAGCTCATAGCCTCCTTTGCTGCCATTAGCCCCCTGGAGTGAAGAAGTAGTTGCATCATAACTAACAGTAAGCTTATAAGTTCCCTGCTGAAACCCAACCATTGGTATTACTGCATCTTTACCTCTGTAATAAGCGCCGAGTATTAATTGAGAACTACCATCACCACTAAGATTGCGTTGTGCATTTGCACCGGCAACAACTTCCCATGCAGTACTCATCTTACTCACATAAACATTAGGGTTGACGATCCATGTATTATCACCTGCCTTAAAACTGCCGTTTAAAAAAGCTGTATATCTTGGTGCTATCCTTTCATCAATGGCATCATTTTCGAAAAAGCTTTCTTTGGGTCGGTTAACGTTTGAAACACTAAACCCAGCGTTTACATAAGTATTTTCATTTGGATAATAAGCATAGTTTAAACCTGCTTGTAATGTAAAGTAATTGATTTGGTTTACCGCAAATGCCTCGCCGGTTGGTGTTGCAATGTCAAAAAACTTTCCATTCCATTGATTGTCAAAAGTGAGTTTTGAAAAGTCAATCCTCTTATTCACCCATCCAACATTAAAGCCTGCACTTACTAAACTACCCAAACCCACTGCCTGGTGGTATGCTATTGAACCAAATGTTTTTGTTGATGTAAGATTAC
>DASVST010000580.1:0-9104 GCA_036387965.1 Segetibacter sp.
TCCCTTTGTGCATAGCCATTAAAGATGTAGAATGGGTTTATGTCAGCTACTATAGAAAATTCACCTACCACCGATCTGAAGTTAAGATTTCTGCTTCCGCGGTTAGGATCAGAAGAAGATCCAGCTTGTATTGCATTGTCATCTCCTGCAATTTTAGCGAAAGTTAAAGAGGGTCTAAAGCTAGCCCAGTCTGCCATTCTATGTGTAGCGTTTATACTAAACGAAGGTCTTATAAGACCTGTAGCAAAGTCTTTAAAGTCATTACTTCCCAAAGGTCCAACAAGATCGCCGGCGTAGCCTGCAATCCCGGCTTGTAATCCAATTTCGGTAAATTTTTGTGCATACTTATCAGCAACATTTGGTTGAGCCAGAATACTAAACGGGATAATGAAAAATATGAAGTAAAGTTTTGCTTTAAACATGGGGAGTTTTTTGAAGGTTCATTGGTTGAAAAGTAGACGCAATCTATAGGGAAAAAGTTGTTTTTACAACAAACAAATAAAAAATTTTAAAAAATTAAGAGAAGTATCAAACTTTGTATAGCAAACCTGACAAATGCATCATCGCAGTTCTAAGGCAAGATATTTTCCTGTATGACTATTCTTAACTTTTATCAAATCTTCAGGAGTTCCCTCAAATAAAATTTTACCACCACCTTCACCACCTTCAGGTCCAAGATCGATAATATGATCTGCAACCTTAATCACATCTAAGTTGTGTTCAATAACCAAAACTGTATTACCACGATCAACTAATTTGTTTAGAACATCAAGCAGGTGTTGTATATCCTGGAAGTGTAACCCCGTAGTTGGTTCGTCAAGTATGTAAAATGTTTTGCCTGTATCTTTTTTGCCAAGTTCCGTTGCAAGCTTAACACGTTGAGCTTCGCCACCACTAAGCGTTACAGCTGATTGCCCAAGTGTGATATAGCCAAGCCCAACATCCTGCAGCGCTTTAATCTTTCTATAGATATATTGGATGTTTTGAAAGAATTCGCATGCTTCATCAACAGTCATATTCAAAACATCGCTGATTGATTTTCCCTTGTAACGAATCTCCAAAGTTTCCCTGTTATAGCGTTTGCCATTACACTTTTCACATGATACATATACATCGGGAAGAAAGTTCATCTCGATGACACGCATTCCGCCGCCTTCACATACATCACATCGTCCGCCTCTTACATTAAATGAAAATCGCCCCGCAGCATAACCCCTGATTTTTGCTTCAGGAATCGAAGAAAATAAGGTTCGTATTTCGGTGAAGAAACCACAATAAGTTGCAGGGTTACTTCTCGGTGTTCTACCTATCGGACTCTGATCAATCTCTATCACTTTATCGATGAACTCTAACCCTGAGATACTTTTGTATTCCATCGGCGTCATCTTACTATCGTAAGCATGTTTAGATAAAATCGGATATAGTGTTTCACTAATTAGAGTACTCTTGCCGCTGCCGCTTACACCTGTAATACAAATAAATTTTGCCAAGGGGAACTTCGCATTTACCCCCTTCAGATTATTTCCTTTTACGCCTTTAAGCTCCAGTTGCTTTCCGTTGCCGGGTCTTCTTGTTTCCGGTACTGCAATTTTCTTTTCGCCACTTAAAAACTTAGATGTTTCAGATATGGATTGCAGGACTTTTTTAGGATCTCCCTGTGCTACTACTTGCCCGCCGTGTTTGCCTGCACGTGGACCAATATCAATCAGGTGATCGGAGGCAAGCATAATGTCTTTATCATGCTCAACAACAATTACGCTGTTACCAATGTCTCTCAAATTCTTCAATGCAAAAATTAGTTGCTGGTTATCTCTTTGATGAAGACCAATACTTGGCTCGTCTAATATGTAAGTGATTCCCTGGAGTTGTGAGCCAATTTGAGTAGCAAGGCGAATACGTTGACTTTCGCCTCCGCTTAGTGTTTTCGACGATCTGTTTAGGCTTAAATATGTAAGTCCAACATCAAGTAAAAACTGCAGGCGTTCTCTTATTTCTTTCAGAATGTCTTTGGCAATTGTACCTTGTCTTTTATTTAGTCTTTCTTCAATTCCATCAAACCATTGTATAAGTTTATCAAGATCTTTTTCGCTTAACTCTGAAATATTTTTTTCATCAACCTTAAACCAAAGGCTTTCTTTCTTTAACCGTGCACCGTTACAAGCAGGGCAGTTTTTCAGGTACATAAATTTCTCCACCCAATCCCGCAAAGATTCACTACTGCTACTTGTAAACCATCGCTTCAGCATGTTTACGATTCCTTCGTATTCCGTCGCATACATGCTCGAAGGAACGTTGTCGAAGTCTGTCGCAATCTCTTCTTCTATGCCTTCTTCCTTACCGTATAAAATAATGTTTATTGCTTTTTGATTAAGGTCTTTTAACGGTTTGTCTACGCTAAATTTATGTTGCTTCCCAAGTTGAACGATCTGCTTATAAATGTATGCTTCACGTTCTTCTCCAAGTGGCGCAATAGCTCCTTCTTTAATGCTTTTACACCAATCAGGAATAACTGCTTCCATGTTAACCTGGTAAACACTTCCAAGTCCTTTACAACTTGGGCAAGCACCATATGGAGAGTTAAACGAAAATGCATTTGGTGAAGGCTCTTCGTAACTAAGACCTGTGTCTGTACACATCAATTGTTTGCTGTATTGTACAAGTAAATCATTCGTATCAGCTTTCTGCTTCTTATCAGCGATATTTACAACAGGTGTTGAATGAATGAGAAGGAACATTAGATCTTTGCCAACCTGCAATGTTTTTTGAACACTCTGGCTAAGCCGAACTTTCATATCATCCGTTACCTGCAAACGATCAATCACTAATTCTATGTCATGAATTTTATAGCGATCAACCTGCATTCGTTCTTTAAGATCTAACACTTCGCCGTCAATCCTAACTTTTAAAAAACCTTTCTTTCGTACATCTTCAAATAACTCGCGATAGTGACCTTTTCTCCCCCGTATAAGTGGCGCAAGCAAGGTGATTTTCTGCTCTTTGTATCTTGAAAATATATTCTCTACAATTTCTTCTTCACTCCACTTCACCATTTTTTTTCCGGTGTTATAACTATAGGCTTCTCCTATTCTTGCATACAACAACCTTAAAAAGTCATAAACTTCTGTGATGGTGCCAACTGTAGAGCGAGGGTTTTTGTTTGTTGTTTTTTGTTCAATAGAAATCACCGGACTTAGGCCGGTAATTTTATCTACATCAGGTCTTTCCATATCGCCGATAAACTGGCGTGCATAGGCGCTGAAACTTTCCATATAACGCCGCTGACCTTCATTATAAATGGTATCAAAAGCAAGAGAAGATTTTCCACTTCCGCTTACGCCGGTAATTACAACTAATTTGTTTTTCGGGATGGAAATATCGATGTTCTTGAGGTTGTGAACTCTTGCTCCAAATACCTCAATTGCTTCTTCGTGTTCAATCTCCTTTACCTCTGGTGACCCTGATTTTACTTTCGCCTTTGCCATATTTTGTAAGTCGACAAAGGTAGAACAAAAGCATATGGATTTGGTTCAGAAACTGTCGTGTTGGAGGTTCATTCTTGTTAAAAAACAGGAAGTGTAGGAAGTGACATGGATCTAAAGATCTGAGTTGGCAATTATATATAATGACTTCTTTATTAGCCTTTCAACCGCGAGTGCGCCATCTTTTGAAAACTCTTTTACAATTCTATTAGCGACAATCGCATTAAGGCTAATGCATTGATGTCCTAATGCTTTCCCCAGACCATAAATCGCAGAGCTTTCCATCTCAAAGTTTGATATTCGATGTTCGCCTGATCTGAAAGTTGAAAGACTGTTTACAAGTTCAGGGTATGCCAAACCCATTCTTAATATTCTGCCCTGCGGACCATAAAAGCCGGGACACGTAACAGTAATACCACGATGATAATCTTGCACAAAAAGGTTCAATAACCTATCGCTTCCTTTATAAATGTATGGAGCAACATTTCCCGATGTTAATTTGGTGTGTGATTTGAAAGCTTCTATTATTTCATTTTCTTCTTCGGTGGTTTCAGTGTTGTAGAAGTTCATCATATTGTCCAAACCCAAACCATGGGTGCCGGCAACAAAACTATCCACAGGTATTTCAGCCTGCAAAGAACCTGATGTACCGAACCGAAGAATATGTAAAGAAGTAAGGTTTGATTTTATGGTTCTTGTCTCAAAATCAATATTTACCAACGCATCAATTTCATTCAACGCTATGTCAATATTATCCGGACCAATTCCTGTACTTACGACTGACAGTCTTTTGTTGCCGAGATATCCTGTGTGGGTAATGAATTCACGATGTTGCATCTTAAACTCAACCTTGTCGAAGTGCTTACTTACTTCTTTAACACGATCAGGATCACCAACAGTGATAATGATGTTTCCGATCTCCTCAGGTCGTGCGTCAAGATGATAAATGGCTCCACGTTTATTTATTATTAATTCAGATTCGGCTATGCGTTCCATGCATTTATATTTAGTTGAACTTCTTAAACAGAGTCTTTAAAGATATAAATTGTCTTTTAAGTTCTCTTGCTGCATTTTACACCCATGCAAAACAATTGTAGTAATTTTAAAGATTACAAATAAATCTATGGCAGAAAAGACGTTAAGCCGTTTACCAGATTTTACTTTATCACCAAGAGTAGACCAGGTAGGCATTGAAGAAAGAGCTTCAAGATTTACCAAACGGAGCATTAAGAATGAGACCAAATTAAATGGATTGTTGCTGTCGCTTAACATGATCGATCTTACCACGTTGGAAGGAAAAGACACAGAAGGAAAGGTGAAGCAGATGTGTTACAAGGCAAGACATTTACATGATGCATATGAAGGATTGCCAACGGTTGCCGCAGTATGTGTCTACCCTTCTATGGTTAAGACAGCAAAGACTGCAGTGGGAGATTCAGGAATAAAAGTGGCTTCAGTTTCTACAGCATTTCCCAGTGGGCAAGCACCGCTTGAAGTAAAAATTACAGATACAAAGTTTGCAGTTGAGCAAGGTGCTGATGAAGTTGACATGGTAATTTCCAGAGGAAAATTTTTAGAGGGAGATTACAATTTTGTGTTTGATGAGATTGCTGCAATTAAAGAAGCATGTGGCGAAGCAAGGTTGAAAGTGATTTTAGAAACAGGTGAATTGATAACCTTCGATAAGGTTCGTAAGGCGAGTGATATCGCAATGCATGCAGGTGCTGATTTTATAAAAACATCAACAGGAAAAGTTCCGTCTGCAGCTAATATGCCTGTTACTCTAGTTATGCTAAATGCAATAAAAGATTTTTATTACAAGACAGGTAGAATGGTGGGAATGAAACCTGCGGGTGGAATTTCTAAATCGAAACAGGCTCTACACTATCTTGTTATGTTGAATGAAACATTAGGGGAAGATTGGATGAACAATCATTGGTTCAGGTTTGGTGCAAGCAGTTTAGCTAACGATATTTTGATGCAACTTGTAAAACAGAAAACAGGAGTTTACCAAGGCAAAGATTATTTTTCTATTGATTAAAGAAAAGTCAGTTTGCTCGTCATTGCGAGGAACGAAGCAATCTGATCTTTTAATGTGAAGCTTTTTAAATAATATTAGCAGATTGCTTCGTCGTTCCTCCTCGCAATCACGAAGAACATACAGCCATTGAAGTGAGTGACACAACGATGTTTAATAGCAGTACAAATGCTAAGTACAAAAACAAAAAACAACAATGTCAAAAACCAAAGACAATACATTAAAGCTGAAGTTTGACAGCGCGAGGAAATTTGCACCGGCGCCTGAAAGTAAGAGCGCAGCTAAAATAAATTCGCGTTATAACTTGTTTATCAATGGCGAATTTGTTGAGCCGTTGAGTGGTAAGTATTTCGAGACAACGAATCCTGCAACCGAAGAAAAGTTGTCCGAAGTTGCGGATGCAAACGAAGCAGATGTTGATCGGGCAGTGAAAGCAGCGAGGGCGGCGTATGATAACGTGTGGAGCAAAATGCCTCCCAAAGAAAGGAGTAAATACATTTTTCGTATTGCAAGGATGATACAGGAACGAGCACGGGAACTTGCAGTTATTGAAACTTTAGACGGAGGAAAGCCGATACGTGAAAGCCGTGATTTTGATGTGCCAACTGCTGCAAATCATTTCTTTTATTATGCAGGTTGGGCTGATAAATTAGAGTATGCATTTCCAAACCGGTCAACAAGACCGTTGGGTGTTGCGGGACAAATAATACCATGGAATTTTCCTTTGCTGATGGCTGCGTGGAAGATAGCACCTGCACTTGCAACAGGAAATACAGTTGTTTTGAAGCCCGCAGAAACAACTCCTTTAACTGCACTGAAATTGGCGGAGATAATACAGGATGCGGGCTTGCCACCGGGAGTTGTAAATATAATAACAGGAGCCGGTGCTACAGGTGCCGCTTTGGTAAATCACCCCGGCATTGATAAGATTGCATTTACCGGTTCAACTGATGTTGGAAAAATCATACAAAAAGCGATTGCGGGAACGCATAAAAAGGCAACACTTGAATTAGGCGGAAAAGCAGCCAATATAATCTTTGATGATGCTCCGATAGACCAGGCAGTTGAAGGTGTTATTAATGGAATATTTTTCAACCAGGGACATGTGTGTTGTGCAGGTTCGAGGTTGTATGTGCAGGAATCTGTTTACTCTGAAGTTGTTCGGAAACTAAAAGATCGTCTGGAAACATTGATCATGGGTGATCCGATGGATAAGAACACAGACATTGGGGCCATCAACTCCAAACAACAATTAGATCAGATTCATAAATACATTGAAATTGGAAAGAAGGAAGGCGCTGAGATGTATTGCAGCACTTGTGACCTTCCATTAAAAGGGTATTATTGCAGACCAACGATTTTCACCAATGTTGCGCAATCAAACAGGATAGCCCAGGAAGAAATTTTTGGTCCTGTATTAGCAATTCAAAGCTTTAGAACCGATGATGAGGTAATAGAAAAAGCGAACAACACTCCTTACGGACTTTCAGCAGGAGTTTGGACAGATAAGGGTTCTAAAATTTTCAACCTGACTACGAAATTGAGATCGGGAGTTGTTTGGGCGAATACTTTCAACCAGTTCGATCCGACATCACCGTTTGGTGGATATAAAGAAAGCGGTTACGGAAGAGAAGGCGGTTTACATGGTTTGATGCCTTATCTAAATATTCAATCAGTAGTTTAAAAACAACAACAATGGAAAAGACAATCATAAAAAAGACCGCAGAAAATACTGAGAAGCTTCAGCAAAATGGTGAGCAGACGAATAGCGAACACCCCCAGAAAATCAATGCTGACAATCGCTTAAAAGTTTTAAAGACTTACAAGATTTATGTTGGCGGAAAATTTCCAAGAACTGAATCCGGCAGGTATTACATAGCAACAAATGCAAACGGTGGTAATGTTGCCAACGTTAGTTTAAGTTCAAGAAAAGACTTTAGAGATGCTGTAATTGCAGCAAGAACTGCACAGTTAGAATGGGGAGCAAAAGCTGCCAATAACCGCGGCCAAATTTTATACAGAATAGCAGAAATGCTCGAGGGAAGAAGAATACAATTTGTAGATGAACTAATGCAGCAGGATGCGACCAAAGAAGCAGCCGAACAGGAAGTTGATCTTGCAATTGATCGGTTAATTTATTATGCAGGTTGGTGCGATAAGTTTCAACAGATATATAGTGCTGTGAACCCAGTTGCTTCATCGCATTTCAATTTTTCTGTTCCCGAACCAACAGGTGTTGTTTCTATCATTGCACCACAAACTTCTCCATTGCTAGGGCTTGTTTCCGTTATAGCTCCTGTTATTGCCGGAGGAAATACATGTGTTGTCTTAGCTTCATTTAGTAAACCTCTTACTGCAGTTACCTTCGCTGAAGTATTGAGCACATCTGATGTTCCGGGAGGTGTTGTAAATATTCTTACGGGTAAAGTTGCTGAGCTTGTGTCTTACTTTTCAGATCATATGGATGTGAATGCAATTGTATATTGTGAGAGTGATGCTGAAACAAAAAAGCTGATCCAGGAAAAAGCAGCAATGAATTTGAAGCGTGTTGTTGTGTACGATAATAAAAATTGGATGACTAATGATGGTCAGTCGCCATACTTTATAATGGATACGCAGGAGATTAAAACTACATGGCATCCTATTGAGAATATTGGTGGTGCAAAGGCAGGGTATTAATTTTTTTTGCATACCTGCTTTGTTTTTCAACAGATCATCAACAACCGGCTCTGCCCGATTTTTTCTTTTGGTGCACGGTGAATACAAGGAGGTACCTTACTTTCAGGATGATCAACCGCTAGTCTCCACAAGTGACTGGGTCCTAAGCTGATAGGTTGTGCAGCAGGTTTAGCCCTATAATGCAGATCAAAGAAATGTTCACTTAAGAATGATTCAAAACCATCATCCGCTCCACCATATACTTTTTTAAGTTCATCACGTATTTCGGGAATAACCACTTTTTTTTCGGCTTGTGAATTTGGCAATATTTCACTTGGCTCGCCATAGTATGTGCATAAAAACGTGTCGGTCGGTACAGGAGACCGATCAACATGAAAAGAATAGACATCGGTCGGAAAAAATGGGTAACTGTCATCTCTATCATAACACCTGATAACATTCAGGATCGGTGATGCCCCATGCGCTTTCAACAGCTTCAAATCATTTAATAGAATTTCACGGGCAAGTTGTCCGTTTTCACTCAACTGAAATTTACTAAGCTCCTCCTCATCAAGTTCTATTATATTTTCGGTTAAGCTTATCTTATCAATGATCTCAGAAAAATCGCCTGTTAGTTTACGAGTCCAACACATCGCATTAACTTCTCCCTGAAAAGGCGTGGAAACAAGGTCTTGAAAAGACGTTACATAGTGAATTTGATTCTCAGCTTTAGGTAATTCTGTCATAAAGGTTGTCATTGTCTGTCCACCTTATAATCAATAGGCAACATAATTAATTGCGAATAGATGCAACGCAATAGTTACTTCCTTTTGGCAAGGCGGGATATTAATATTAATACTGAAACATTTTCTTGCTGGAAGTGGACTAACGTAAGCAACTATGCGTGCTAAGAATAGTTTTAAAATTCG